>NZ_JALW01000035.1:0-19194 GCF_000710795.1 Enterobacter sp. T1-1
CCACTGAGTTTCCCCTGCCCCCCCCCCCCCCCCCCCTTGACCAACAGCTGCTCCCCCGCCACAACAGAACCGTTAAGCGCCGCGTTTTTCTCAGCATTTACGGCAAGATGACGACCCGCGCTTGCCTGGGCATCTGCACTCTGGATCAGGGTGGTCGCGGCAAGCGTAGCGTCATTTGCTGCCGTGAACGCACCGCCGTTTTGCGTCAGCGTGCCGCGGGTTGTTAACTGAAGGTTGTTATCGGCGGCAACGTGAGCCTGGTCAAGCGTCAGCGCCGTCTGGCCGGAGACCGTGACGTTGCCACCCGCTTTATGGTCTCCGCGTAACGTTACGTCCGCCGCGCTGACCGTGGTGCTGCCGCTGGCAAGGGTGTTTTTCAGCACCACTTTTCCCGCACTGCTGAGCGCAATATCCCCCTGTCGCGCGTTAAGGTTGCCCAGGTTTACGCCCACCCCCGTTTCACTGGAAACCAGACGGATCCGGTTAGCGTACATGCCGCCCAGCGCGCCGGTGTCTACCGCGACCTTCGGGGCTGTACCTTCACCTTTTAACTCATTGACGCTGCCATCCGCCGCTACGCGGTTCGCCCCTGCAACGACACGTAAATCTTTCGCATGCAGTTGCGCGTTGATCTCCGTCGCACGGGAGATGATCGACACCGCATCGCTCTGCGAGCCATTGAGGCCCGCGCCCTCGATGGTGACCGCCCCCTGGGTTACATCAAGAGATTGCAGCTTACCGCTGGCATCAAGCACCGGTTTACCCGTGGTGAGGGTCACATTCGGCGTGTTGATAAATCCGCAGCCGTTACAGGTGATACCGTAGGGATTCGCCACGATGACGTTCGCCGCCTTGCCGGCCACTTCGGTATAGCCCTGCAAATTTGAGCGGTTAGCGCCGGTGACTTCGTTGATGATGCCTTTGGCTTCCTGCCCGGCCTTCAGGTTGGGGTTATTCTGGATAAGCCCGCCAAGCTGGGTCTGGTTAAGCTGCCCGGTCGCGTTATTGAGGATCAGCCCCTCTTTCCCGACGTTGTAGTCGTTGTATTTGTTATGGGAAATACCGGACTGGTTCGGCGTGGCGATGTTCACCACCGGCACGCCGTTGGCCGCCTTATCCATCTGCGTATTGCCGGACGGGGTGATGGATGCCGCCACCGCGGGTAACAGCGGCTGCGTTGCCAGCAGCACGCTCAGTAACGCGCTCAGCGCGCGCTGTGAAAAACGAACCTGATCCTGTTTCATCATCCCTGTCCCTTAGAAAGCCACTGATACGCGGTAGTAAATCGTGAGGTGATCCGGTGCCAGCCAGTCCGGATACGCCATCGGTGTGCCAACGGTAAACTGGCTTGAATAGCCGCGATGAGCCGTCGTCAGACCAAACGCGGCGCCCCACAGCGTGCCGGAGGCGTAACGGTCAAATCCGTCCTTCTTCAGCCAGCCACCGTCAACTGCTGCCAACAGGCCAACATCCCCCACCCACGGCAGCGTAAAGAGCGAATAATTGAGTTCATTTCGCCAGTAACCGCCGTTATCACCGGAGAGGTACTGCTCTTTGAAGCCGCGCACGGAGGTCTCTCCCCCCAGCGTCAGGCGCTCGCTGCCGTACAGCCGGTCCGGCGACCACTGAAAATAAAGACTGGTCAGCCACCACAGCCTGTCAGCCACCGGGCGCTGAAAACTGCCGTTGACGCTCCATTTGCGGAACTCGGCTTTCGGCACATCGCCATGTTTGTCGTTATCATCTTCGGCGCCAAACCACGGCACACCCTGAGTGAAGGTCGGGTTCAGGGTCGCCACGCCGGAGGCGATTTTTTGCGTGTGGTTAAGGCCCAGGGAGAAACTTGAAAGTTTGCGGCTGCTGGTAGCCAGCAGAACATCGTCGAGATAGTTATGGTTGATGCGGTGGGTGATGCCCGCCGACACGCCGGTTTTGATATCGCCATTGCGGAACAGGATCCAGGAGCCATTCAGACGGTGGGTTTCGGTGTCGCCCGTCGAACGCCAGAGCCAGCCGTTATTATCGATGGTGCTGAGGTAGTTGCTCCAGCTGTAGCTGTAGTCCAGCAAGCCGTAGCCGTAAGGCACGCTGACCCCGGCGGCAAAATTCTGAGCATCATGGCTGTTCGAAAAATCGCTGCTGCGCCCGCCGCTGATAAACCACTTATCCGCCAGCCCCAGCAGGTTATTGCCGTACAGCGTGCCATTGAGTTGTCCGGTACCGGTACTCTTTTGCCCGCTGTTATCGAAACTCACTGAACCGCTGAGCGGGAATTCAGGCGAAGCCGTCAGATTGACGATTGAATAGCCCTGTCTGTCGCCGGGCAAAATTTCTATTTCAACCGGCGTCTGGCGCACGCGATTAAGCTGCTCCATGCCCTGTTCGATATCGCGCAGGTTAAGAATTTTCCCTTCGAGGCCAGGGAAGGTCATGCTCAGCGTGCGGGCGGGAACCCCTTCAAGCCGGATTTGCTGGAGTTTGCCTTCCAGTACCGCGAGATGCAGTACGCCACCAGAGAGATCCTGCTCGGTTAAAAATGCGCGGCTGGTGATATACCCCCGGCTGATATACCAGTCAGAGACGGCGTTGGTCAGGGCGTTGAGACGCGCCATATCAAGACACTGGTTCACCCACGGCGCAACCAGGCGATCTTTGGCTAACGGAGAAAGAAGGGTGGTACCCGTCAGCTCAATGCGCGAGATAACAAAACAGGGACCTTGCGGAGTCGCGGCACTGTCGGGCTGAACAGGACGCGGTAATACCACGCTGCGCTCCAGCTCTTCACGCTGGCGCTGGTTTTCATCCAGAAGCTGCTGCTGTTGCTGCTGAATAGTATTACGGTCGGCCGGAGACAGGGGGACCGCCTGCGCAGCCCCTGCCAGCAAGGCCATGCCAGCCAGCACCTGTAGTATCGACGTTTTCCCTGTCATCACTGCCACTCCTTGCTAAAAGTCCGTTTTCAGACTTGCCTGTCAAAAAACGCGCAACTTATGTCAAAAAGTAAACAGTGTAAATACACACATTTAATTTAAGGTCTATTTTGCTGCATTTTCAGAATTTAGCGGGTGACACCGCGTAAATCTAAAGAAATCCCCCATCGCGCCGATCATCATCCGTGTGTATTATTTCCTGTAGCGTTTCCAACAACTAACCTTAACTCAAATACTTAAGCGCCAAAGCGAAAGGCATCATGAGCACACCGATCAAACGGCTAGAAATCATTAAAAATGCCATTGAACTGGAAGATGACGACATCATTCAGAGCCAGCTAACCCGGCTGAAAAATGAAGCGTTTGACGATGAGCTACAGGCAATCGTCGTGGCGCTTGAGCAGAAAAACTACACTGCGGCCATCGCCGCGATCGTCGCGTGGCTACAGAGCCAGCGTGCCGTGACGCCATGGCGCGATCCGCAGGTCGCCGCGAGCAAACTGGAACTGAAAGCGCTGGAAGAGCGACTGCGCGATCTGATTGACCGCCGTAACGCGCGCGTGCAGCAGCTTGATGAGTTCAACGATCTCTATTTCTCCCGCCTGGGCCCGCTGATGCAGCAGATCCTCGCCCTGCGTAAAACGCTGGCCGAGCTGAACCTGCGCCGCCAGCAGGCTGAGGCGCGTCGTCGCGAGGAAGACTACCGCCGCTGTCAGCGCTACATGGCCCAGGCCGTGGAGGTGCTGGCAACACTCACCCAGCGCTGGCGCGAACTTCCTGCCGATTCCGTACAGGCAGCCGAGGCGCGTAAGCATCTGCAGCAGCAAAGTAACCTGATTGCCAACCTGCTTACCGAGGCGCTGGAGCTGGAGAGCGGCTTAACGCGTGAGGAAGAGCCTGCGCGTCAGGCGCGTGACGAGGCCAACGAAGAGTACGAGAAATACCGCGAGCAGCATCAGGATGCCGAAGTGCATCTGCGTAAAGGGAAAGATCTTTCACAAGAGGATCGGGACGAGCTGAAACGGCTCTGGCGGCAGGCGAGCAAGCTGTGTCACCCGGATCTGGTGGCGGACGATTTGAAAGAAGAAGCCAACGCGATGATGGTGCAGCTCAACCAGGCTAAACAGCGTGGAGACGTCAAAGCCATTCGTTCTCTGGTGGCGCGCCTGCAGCAGGGCTTCGAGCCGCTGATGGCCAGCGACAGGCTGAACGATCTGGAGCGCATCCGCAAAAAAATGGCTCAGGTTCGCGAGCAGATCGACACCTTAGTGAACGAGCTGGCAGAACTGGAGAAAGAAGAATCCTGGCTGCTGGTGTCGTCGCTCAGCAATATGGAAGCGTACTTCGCGCAGCAGGAAAAGGCGCTGAACGAGGTCCGCGCCTCGCTCGAACATCAGGTGAGCGAAGCGCAGCTCGATTCAGCAGCGTAATTATTTCGCGTGCCAGTACGCGCTGGCACGCACCAGCTGCTGATCGATAGCCTCAGTCTCAAACAGTCGGCTCAGGTTTTTAACCACCTTCCCTTCCCCGGTCAGCCAGATAAAGTAATCTTCCGCCGGAACGTTCAGCGACGCCAGCTGCTCAACCACCGCCTGCTCGCTGTGGCCGATCACCCAGGTGATGTTGAACGCGCTCAGGTGCGCCAGATAATCCTTGTATGATTCATCCCCGACGGTGACCACCGCGTGAATTTCCGGGCGTTTCGGCAAGCTGGCGATGCCTTCCAGGCGGCGACGCAACGCCGGCATCCCGGACTCATCGCACACATACAGCTGCCAGGCGTAATCCTTCGGTACCACCAGCGAACCGCGCGGGCCACCAATCGTCAGCCTGTCGCCCACTTTCGCCTCTAGCGCCCACTGGCTGGCAACGCCACCGTCATGCACGAAGAAATCAAGCGCCAGCTCGTGCTTCGCGGCGTCGTACAGCGGTGTGTAATCCCGGCTTTGCGGGCGCACGCCGTCGCCCCAGTCAATGCCCTCGTCGGTGACCACCGGTGGCACAAACGTCGTTCCCGGGGCCGGGAAAAACACTTTGGTGTGATCGTCGAAACCGCGGGAGCTAAAGCCCTCCAGCGCTTCGCCGCCTAAAACTATGCGCTGAAAACCAGCGCTTACGCGCTCAACACGGAGCACGGTCAGTTCACGAAAACGCAGTTCGTTACGCACGCGTTGTGGATAGCGGGTGGTTGCCATGTTAAGACCCTTCTCAGGTGAATACGATATATCTAAATTGATTTTAAATGATAATGATTGCTAATCAGCAAGAATGCAAGATCTTTTAGATTGCATCTGAATATATCTTAGATATAGTTTAGATATATCAATTTACGAGGCACACTATGCGACACGAACATGATGGCGGCGGACGTCGACCGCGCTTTTTTGGTCACGGCGATCTGCGGCTGGTGATTCTGGATATTCTGACCCGCAACGCGAGCCACGGTTATGAGCTGATCAAAGAGATTGAGAACCTGACCCAGGGGAACTACACCCCGAGTCCTGGCGTGATTTACCCGACGCTGGATTATCTTCAGGATCAGGCGTTTATCACCATTACGGAAGAAGAGAATGGGCGTAAGCGCATTGCCATCAATGCGGCAGGACAGCAGTGGCTGGAGGAAAACCATGAACAGCTTGAGCAGATTCAGGCGCGTATCAAAGCCCGCGCGGTCGGTTTCCAGCTACGCAAAAACCCGCAGATGAAGCGGGCACTGGATAACTTCAAAGCGGTGTTAGACCTGAAGGTGAATCAGGGAGCGCTCAGCGACGCGCAGCTTAAGCAGATCGTTGGCGTGATCGACCGCGCGGCGCTGGAGATCTCCCAGCTGGATTAAGCCGGTGCGTGCGCGCTCACGCGGAAGACACGTACCAGCTCTTTCAGGTGCATCGCCTGCTCGTTGAGGGAGGCCGCCGCGGCAACAGACTCCTCCACCAGCGCGGAGTTTTGCTGGGTGGTGGCATCAATCAGGCCAATCGCGCTGTTAATCTGCGAGATCCCCTCTGTCTGCTCGTGGCTGGCCTGGCGGATCTCACGCAGGATCACATCCATCTCTTCCACGTTGCCCACCATGCCATTGATAAGCTCGCTCGCCTTCTCGACCAGGTTCATCCCGTCCTGCGTCTGGCTGGTGGAGCTTTCAATCAGCTCACGGATCTCACTGGCTGACGAAGCACTCTTCTGCGCGAGCTGGCGCACTTCACCAGCCACCACCGCAAAGCCACGACCGTGCTCGCCCGCCCGGGCCGCTTCCACCGCCGCGTTCAGCGCCAGAATATTGGTCTGGAAGGCAATGGCATCGATCAGGTCGATGATGTCGGACATCCGGTTCGAGGTCTCGTTAATCAGGCGCATTTTGCTGGTCACCTGCTTCATCATCTCACCGTTGTTTTTGACCACCTTCGCGGCATCTGCCGACAGGTTGGTCGCTTCTCCGGTATGCGAAGCGGTGTTTTTCACCGTCGCGGTGATCTGCTCCATCGAGGCGGCGGTCTGCTCCACAGAGCTGGCCTGCTCTTCCGTGCGCGCGGCCAGATCCTGGTTCCCGGCGACAATCTGCGCGGCGGCGCTGGAGATATTCTCCGAGCCGGTCTGCACCTGCTGCACAATGTCCAGCAGACGTGTTTTCATCTCCATCAGGGCATGCAGCAACAGGCCGGTTTCGTCTTTACCGTGCGAGGTGATACTGCCGGTGAGATCGCCATCCGCAATCGCCGCCGCAAAGTCCACGGCCTGGCCCAGCGGACGGGTAATGGAACGCACGATAAACCAGCCAATCAGGCTGCCTGCCGCCACGCTGAAGAGGGTGATGAGGATGAGCAGCAGGCGGTTGCTCCTGAAATCACTTTCCACCTGCACCCCGGCGTTCTGCATCTCAGTGTTCTGAATCGCAATCAGCTGCTGCACTTTGGCTTTATAGGCCTGCTGCAGTTTGAGGGTGTTGGTCATCATCTCCTGAAGCGCCCCGGCGCGATCGTGATTCTGCACCGCCTGCAAAATACGATAGCGCGAGTCCAGATACTGCTGGCGCACGCCGCGTATCTCGGCGAGCACCTGCTGCGATTGCTGATCCTGCAGTACGTTGTTCAGCTCACCGAGGAGCACCGTGATGTGCTCGCTAATCTCTTTAAGATGCTGCTGCGACTGCGCCGTGTACGTTCCCTGTTCATCCAGCAGCATGAGCTGCTGAGTGCTAATAAATTCCTGGAAGTTATCGATTAACTGGTTCGCTTTTACCGTGGTTGGATAATCACTGGTAATAATGGATTGCATCCCGTTGTTTGCCCGGTTCAGACTCATTAAAGACAAACTCGCGCTCACCACCATCAGGACAATAAAGAATCCAAACGCCAGAAATAATTTCGTGCCGATTTTTACGTCATGTAAGAACATATTTACTCCATCGATGTGATTATTTCTCAGACGATCACCGTTATCGGTAACGAAACCGCTAACTTTATGACTTTGATCGTTTTTTTATTTCATAACCATCACAATGGATAGGCAGAGGCTATTAATATGGCCGTATCGATCGTTACTCAACCACCAGACGGGGCATTTATGAAATAGCATCGGGGAAAAATGACTTAAGCAGGGATAAATAACTGAGGCACTTTCTTTAGTTATTTAATATAAAATTAACAATAAATCGCAAGAATAATTACAAATGAAGCGACGAAAGCCGTTTACGCCTGGCAGAATAAACGGCTTTTCTGGAACATTACAGACTCAATGGAGAACCGTCACTGCATCCTGAAGACGTCCGGCCCGGTGTTTTACCATCGCGGAGATCTGCGCACTCTCTTCAACCAGATCGGCATTTTTCTGCGTGATGCTGTCCAGTTCAGCCACCGCGCGGGTTAACTCCGAAAGCCCGGTAGCCTGTTCAGAGGTGGCATGGCTAATCTGCGCGATCAACTGAGTGACGTTTTTTACCTGCTCAACGATATCATCCATGGTGCGTCCTGCGGCGTGTACCTGCTCGGAGCCGGACTGTACCTTGCTGGCGCTGGCATCAATCAGCTTACGGATATCATTGGCAGCGTTAGCGCTGCGGCTGGCAAGATGGCGAACTTCCCCTGCCACCACCGCAAAGCCTTTGCCCTGCTCACCGGCCCGTGCCGCTTCTACCGCCGCATTCAGGGCGAGGATATTGGTCTGGAAGGCAATATCGTTGATCAGGGTGGTAATGGAGCCGATACGCTGGGTACTGTCGGCGATATCGTCCATGGTTTTGACCACCGTCTGCATCGCGTTCCCGCCTTTGGTCGCCGCACTGCTGGCGGCTACGGAGAGCTTATCGACCTCGGTGGCGGTTTCAGAGTTACTCTGAACGGAGGCCGCCATCTGGTTCATCGTCGCCACGGTCTGCTGCACGTTTGCAACGGTCTGACGCGTGCGGTCGTTCAGATCCTCATTACCCTGCGCCAGCTTGTCGCTGCCGTCGCGCACGCTCACCACCTGGCTTGATACGTCATTGATTAGCCAGCGACACATCAGCCCCAGTTGCCCCACCGCGCGAAGGGTCAGGCCCAGTTCGTCGCTGCGGTTCAGGTGCTGCACGCTATTGCGCTCGCCGGTTGCCACCTTCAGCGCCTGTCGCGCCACGTTCTCTACCGGCCGGACAATCTGCTGTTCAAACAACAACGTGCCCAGCAGCATCATTATCGCTGCTGCGGCCAACGACACCCAGCCTGCTGAGGTTGCCACCAGCGTGGCGGCGAGCACGCCAAAGAGCACCGCCATCACGCCGCGTACCCGCCAGCGCAGCGGCATTGCCGGCAGCTTTCCGAACCAGCCCTGACGCACCACCAGCCCTTTATGGATCCGTTTAGTACAGCGTCCGGCATTCAGGGCCTTATAGAGTGGCTCCACGGTAGCGATCTCTTCTGCCGTCGCTTTGGTGCGAATCGACATATAGCCGGTGACCTTCCCGTGGCGCACCATCGGCACCGCGTTGGCGCGCACCCAGTAGTGATCGCCATTTTTACGGCGGTTTTTGACAATTCCGCTCCACGGCTCGCCCTGTTGCAGGGTGTACCACATATCGGCAAAAGCGGCTTTAGGCATATCAGGATGGCGCACCAGATTATGCGGCTGACCCATCAACTCATTAAGCTGATAGCCACTCACCTGAACAAAGGTGTCGTTAGCATGAGTCAGATAGCTGTGGACGTCTGTGGTAGACATTAAGGTGGTGTCATCGTCCAGAAGATATTCATTCTGGGTGACATAGGTTGGAGAGGACATCGTGAGCATCCCTTGCAGGTTATTTGAATGTTAATTTTGTGGTTTATTGTTTTTTCGGCGGTAAACAATTTATCTTTAGTTGTTAAACTTGATGGAGATCGCAGATTTCACTTAAACCGCACTTTTTGTGAGATTTTATAATTGATTGATTTTAAATACTTTCACAATGAAATTACCTGCAAAGGATGATCTGTTAACGCCCACTTAAGTCGCACCGCCTGCACCCCCCTGGTGCAATTGACCCCATCCACGTCTTCCTGCCCCCGTTTTCCGTACCGCTAAATCCCGTCTGGAAAACATCGGCATGATTAAATATTGCGCAACATAATTTTAACCTGGTGTTTATCCCGATTTTCGTTAAGTCCGCTGAAGTGGCGTAATCCCTGCAATACTTAACGCAGTATCATGTGATACGCGATCCCCGGGAGCATATTTTGAACAGGTTACCTTCCAGCGCCTCGGCTCTTGCCTGTACCGCGCACGCACTGAATCTCATTGAGAAGCGAACGCTTGATCATGAGGAGATGAAACAACTTAACCGAGAGGTCATCGATTACTTTAAAGAGCACGTCAATCCAGGTTTTCTGGAGTATCGCAAATCTGTTACCGCCGGCGGGGATTACGGAGCCGTAGAGTGGCAAGCGGGAAGTCTGAATACGCTTGTCGACACCCAGGGACAGGAGTTTATTGATTGCCTGGGTGGTTTTGGCATTTTCAACGTGGGGCACCGTAATCCAGTAGTGGTTTCCGCCGTACAGAATCAACTCGCGAAACAACCTCTCCATAGCCAGGAACTGCTCGACCCGCTTCGCGCCATGCTCGCGAAAACGCTGGCAGCCTTAACGCCCGGCAAACTGAAATACAGCTTCTTCAGCAACAGCGGCACGGAATCGGTCGAAGCGGCGCTTAAGCTCGCCAAAGCGTACCAGTCGCCGCGCGGGAAATTCACTTTTGTCGCCACCAGCGGCGCGTTCCATGGTAAATCCCTGGGCGCCCTGTCTGCGACCGCCAAATCCACCTTCCGCAAACCGTTTATGCCGCTGCTGCCGGGCTTCCGCCACGTGCCGTTCGGCGACATTAATGCCATGCGCACCGTGCTCAGCGAATGCCGTAAAACCGGCGATGACGTAGCCGCGGTGATCCTGGAGCCAATTCAGGGCGAAGGCGGCGTGATCCTGCCTCCACAGGGCTATCTGCCTGCCGTACGTCAGCTGTGCGATGAGTTTGGCGCGCTGCTGATCTTCGACGAAGTGCAGACCGGCATGGGGCGTACCGGCAAAATGTTCGCCTGCGAGCATGAGAACGTTCAGCCGGACATTTTGTGTCTGGCGAAAGCGCTTGGCGGCGGCGTAATGCCGATTGGTGCGACGGTTGCCACCGAAGAGGTCTTCTCGGTGCTGTTCGACAACCCGTTCCTGCATACCACCACCTTTGGCGGTAACCCGCTGGCCTGTGCGGCCGCGCTGGCCACCATCAACGTGCTGCTGGAGCAAAACCTGCCTGCGCAGGCGGAGCAGAAAGGCGACATGCTGCTGGACGGTTTCTGTCAGATGGGACGTGAATACCCGGATCTGATCCAGGAGGCACGAGGTAAAGGGATGCTGATGGCCATTGAGTTTGTTGATAACGAAATTGGCTATAGCTTCGCGAGCGAGATGTTCCGCCAGCGGGTGCTGGTGGCCGGCACGCTCAACAATTCCAAAACCATCCGCATTGAGCCACCGCTGACGCTGACCATTGAGCAGTGTGAGCAGGTGCTGAAGGCGGCACGTAAAGCGCTGGCGGCACTGCGCGTGAGTGTGGAAGAGGCGTAAAAAAACGCCGGGTGGCGCTGCGCTTACCCGGCCTACTACACCAGCCCGGTAAGCGTAGCGCCACCGGGCTGCTTTTTATCGGTGAAACTCCGCCACCGTCATGGTAAAGCGCAGCACC
The DNA here is from genome assembly GCF_000710795.1 of Enterobacter sp. T1-1. Lineage (NCBI taxonomy): Bacteria > Pseudomonadati > Pseudomonadota > Gammaproteobacteria > Enterobacterales > Enterobacteriaceae > Enterobacter > Enterobacter sp. T1-1. Next base: position 11,112 of record NZ_JALW01000035.1, read on the forward strand.
TTTTTTCCCTCATTGGCATAGCCGTGCGCGGCTTCCGTTTTCGCCACCGCCGATGCCCCGGCAGCAACCTGCGTAACCGTCTCGTCCACCGTCAGGGTTAATATGCCTTCGTTCACGTGCAGCAGCTCAAAGGTGCCCGCCGGATGCCCCGAAGAGGTAAAACGCTCTCCCGGCTGCATCTCCCACTGCCATAGCTCAATCATATCCGGGCCCGCGGTTCCTGCCAGCAGTCTGGCGCGTCCGCCCTTTTCCCCTTGCCACAGCACCGGGATCGCGGCTTCTTCGATAACGTGCACCAGCGGCTCGCTGGAGACGTTAACGATATCCGCCACTGAGATACCAAGCGCGGCAGCCAGCTTGCACAAAATGGCGATGCTGGGGTTGGCTGCGCCCTTTTCGATCTCCACCAGCATGCCTTTGCTGACGCTGGCACGCCGCGAGAGCTCATCCAGCGACAGTTTTTTCTCTTTACGCCAGTTGCGTATGCGGTTCGCTACGGCCAGGCTTACCTGGGCGATATCGGCACCCTGCTCAGTCATTATATTGACTTTTTCAGTCATTGGTCACTACCATGGTATAAAACAGTCAATACAGGATTATTTATGTCTCTCGTTACGCCGTCAATAGACCCGCGCCTTGCCGCAATTGCCCCGGGCTTTCGGGCGCTGAGCATTCTGGTTGAAGCTGCGCCGGTTACCCACCCGGAAGTCGCTCCGGCCGTGCTCACGCAAGCCTGCCAGCAGATGCTTAATGATGATGTGCCGTGGGCTGACGCGCACCTTTCCGGCTGGGATGAGGTATTTAAGGCCTTCGGCGCAAAACCGAAACGCACGCCCTGCTCGGCATCCGCCCTGCGTAAGCGGGTCTTAAAAGACGGCTCGCTGCCACCGCTCGATCCGGTGGTGGATATCTACAACGCGGTGAGCATTCGCTACGCCATCCCGGTTGGTGGAGAAAATCTTGCGACTTATTCAGGCGCGCCGCGCCTGACGCTGGCGGACGGCAGCGAGCCGTTTGATACCTTCAAAGAGGGGCAGCCGGTGGTGGAATACCCGGAGCCGGGCGAGGTTATCTGGCGCGACGACCTCGGTGTTACCTGCCGTCGCTGGAACTGGCGCCAGGGTATACGGACGCGTCTTGACAGTCAGGCGCAAACCATGTGGTTTATTCTGGAAAGTCTGCCGTCAATGCCGCTTACGGCACTGGAAGAAGCCGGAGCGGATCTGATTGATAACCTGCAACGTCTGATGCCGGGTGCAGTGGTGCACAGGCAGTTACTGACCCTGTAAGAGGATAAAAAATGTTTCGTGGAGTCAGCGCATTTCCGTTAACGCCCCTGAAAAACGGCACGTTTGATGAGCAGGCCTTTACGCATCTGCTCTCTCCCGTGGTTGAGGCAGGCGTCGATTCACTGGGCATTCTTGGCTCGACCGGGAGCTATGCCTATCTGACCGTTGAAGAGCGTGCCCGGGTGACACGCTGTGCGGTGGAACATGCCGGTAACATACCGGTTATCGTCAGCATCGGCGCAATGCGGCTGGACGATATTCTGCGTCTGGCTGACGACGCGCAAACGGCCGGAGTCTCCGGCGTGCTGATGGCACCCGTGTCGTACCAGCGATTAACGGATGAGGAAGTATTCAAGCTCTATGAAACGGTGACCCGCCAGCTCTCCGTACCGCTGTGCATTTACGATAACCCTGCCACGACCGGTTTTGCGTTTAGCGATGAATTGCTGTTTGCCGTCGCGTCTCTGCCAAATGTGGGCTCCATCAAGCTTGGCCGCGTGCCGGAGGATCTGTCGCAGGTACGTGCCCGGCTTCCTGATACGGTCACACTGGGTATCGCCGGTGACTGGCGGGCAGCCTCAGCCTTGCAGGCCGGGTTTGACGTCTGGTATTCGGTTCTCGCGGGGTTGTTCCCAAAAGCGGCGCTGGCGATAGCGCGTTCGGGGAAAAGTACAGAGTCAGAACGGTTAGAGCCGCTATGGGATCTGTTCCGTCGTTACGGTAGCGTAAGGGTCATCGCGGCAGCGGCGGAAATGAGGGGAAAAGTGGCAACACCCGGCTTGCCGTTCCCGTTGCAGGCAATTCAGGGAGAGCCGCGCGAGGCGCTTTCAGCGATCCTTGCGGAATTGGAACTGGCCTGAAAAACGCCGGGTGGCGCTGCGCTTACCCGGCCACACCGCATCATTCATAAAGTAATCATTCTCAGGAATGGTTGAGAAAGCAACGTCCCCGCCCTCGCAGTTTGTCCCTCTGTCTACGTGTCATTAACCCGGTAAAAATACGTCTTATCGACTCTTAATAGAAATCAGAACATTGAATAATAGTAGCGCTAAAATTATAATGCGTAGATTCATTTGCGAGGACGTTTAAGCTATGCAGTACCTACTTGACGGGATAGTGCATTATAATGATGAATCGCGCATTTTAACCGATAATAAACGCGAAGTTGAGCTTTCACTGGCGACGTCGCGATTATTAAATGCACTTATTGACGCCAATAATTCTCAGGTCAGCCGTACTGAACTCCTTGAAAAAGTCTGGGAAGAACATGGTCTGGTTGCTTCTGATAACAACCTGAACCGAAACATATCCCTGTTGCGAAAAGCATTTCTTGAATTCTCGCTTGAAGACAAAATCGAAACAATACCAAAGCAAGGATTTGTACTGCACTGTCAGTGTACTCGTGTTAGTACTACACGTAGTAGCACGTACGAAAAATTTAAAAAAATCTGTTCCTCCCACAAAGGTTTTTACATTAGCACAATAGCATTAACCGTTTTAATGGTGAGCACCATCACTGCCTTTTATTTGTACCATTTAAACGATAGCACTATGCATAAATATAAGTCAGTCGGATTATGCGATGTCTATACTGACGAAAATGGCGTCAAACAAGAGAATATTGACTCATTCTTTAATACAAATTTAGGGCAAAGAATCGCATTAAAATGCCAGCAATATCCCAAAAATATCTATTTTGATGACAACAGAGCGCCTTTAAAAAGCAAGGTGTACTCAACTCACATTGCCCTGTGTGGCAAACAAAATACAGGGAAAGGACATGAATGCGAAAACTTCGTCAATATTAACAACAATTAATATTGTTTTATGCCTGTTGATGCTTCCCTTGCTTGCAATGGGAATATACAAGCTTGTTGGTGTTTATGATTACCTACCGATGAACTGTATGTCGACGGTACATATCAACTATGAAGATTCAAAAAATGTCCAGCAAGGGATTAATGGAAATATCAAAATTGTTTTCCACATTACCAACGATGGTCTCGTCACGGTCAGCGAATACGGCACGTTGAACTATTATGGTAAAGAGTACCTTGTCGATCGTACAGGAAACATGACCATCGACACAGACGTGCAAAACGGATTCCACAAAGTCACAAAAGGTAAATTTCTTGCTAATCCGCAGGATAATGCACCTTCTTTGCTGATTGAAAAACTCACCACCAGCCAGCCTGTCCTGCACTATAAGATCCAGAAGCTTGATCCCAAAACCTGGAGAATAAGCGATTTGCAGCGTGCCATATTTATTTGCCGAAAATGAGTTTATTGACGCAAGCACATGGCTCATTGTGCTAATGTTATGAATGCAAGACAGATGTATAGATTGTTAAATCAAAAAGTAAAACTCGCACTTAACTCTTAACAAAAATCCAACCAGAAAGCAATTGGAGCAACCATACGTTCATCTAAACAAACACTCTACACGCCAAAAAAGCAGAATAAAAACTTTATTAAATGTGATTTTTCTTGATTAAATTCTAATTCCTCTACTTTTCTCATACTCTTCCCTTCACTTCTTTTATTCTGCATTTTTTTATTTTGTATTTCTAATATCCTTCATAAAAGAATTGTTTGAACTTATTTCGAAAGTATTATTTAGCCAACTTTTTGGTGACGATGCTTTTATCTGTAAAGCATAGAAATCCATTTCATAAAATGTCAAAAACCCTAACAGGCGAAGCAACAAAGTGAGAGGAAGATATGCGCGTGTTAATATTAGATCCTAACATTATAAACCAGCATTATTTGAAAACCCAAATTGAAGAAGCAGGTATTTTAACTGATGTATCTTCGAGTATTGAGGAAGTGGAAATGTTTATGTTTTCAAATAAAGCTGAACTCCTGATTATGGCATCTGAAACGCTTTCCACTGCTGAGTTACAGGCGATTCGTAAGTGGCGACGCGAAGGGCGCACTATCCGCATCATGATCCTTAACAGCAGCAACAATATTGAACATAAGGTGAAAGCGTTTGAAAGCGGCGCTGACGATTATGTTGTCAAGTCTAGTCATATTGAAGAGATTATCATCAGAATTTGGGTTTTAGTACGCCGGAATTATCTCACCCCTTCCAGCCGTATTACTGCAGGTAATTTAGAGCTCGATTTAAACAGTAAAGTACTCTTCATCAACAAGCAAAAAATTCGACTGACCCGTTTTGAATTTGAAATTATGAAGCTACTGGTGAAGAACAAAGGCAAGGCGCTGAGCAAACGTAAAATCATGAAACATCTCTACCACGACTGGATGGGTAAAGAAAACAATACCGTCGAGGTGCTTATTGGTCGTCTGAGAAAGAAACTGGCCCCCTACAACAGCGGGCAAATCAGAAATCAAAGAGAAGAGGGTTATTATTACGATCTAAACGGTGCGATCTGAGTAACAGCCAGCTCCTATGCTGCCTTGATGGCATAAAAATTAACTTCATTTAAGTACGGTATATTTAACGCTTTTAAACTCACACTTCATCAATCACAGCTTCATTGTTAAGAAAATTATATGAACAAATCTACGACCAATACGCTATCGCTTTGGTCTTTAACGACGCTTGTCGTCGGAGCGATGATCGGAGCGGGTATATTTTCATTACCTGCTGCATTCGGACGAGCAACCGGTGGGCTTGGTGCAATTATTGCCTGGGTGATTGCCGGTGGCGGTATGCTGATGCTGGCATTTGTATTCCAGAACCTTGCGCAAAGAAAGCCTGAACTCAATGCGGGCGTCTTTAGCTACGCTAAAGCCGGTTTCGGCGAATATCCGGGCTTCATTTCGGCACTTGGTTTTTGGGCGGGTACATGTATCGGCAACGTATCCTATTTTATTTTAATTAAATCAACATTAGGCGCTTTTTTCCCTGCATTTGGCGAAGGTAATACGCTGCTGGCAATCGCTGTCTCATCAGTTGTTTTATGGTCTTTTCATCTCCTGGTATTGCGGGGTATTAAAGAAGCGGCCTTTATCAATACCCTGGCCACCTGTGCCAAGATCATCCCTATTTTTGTATTTATCGCCATTCTGATAATGGCATTCAAAAAAGAGATGTTTATGCTTAATTTCTGGGGCGGGGCCGTCGGAGAGCCACCTCTCTTCAGATCAATCTTTTCCCAGGTCAGAAGCACCATGTTGGTGACCGTATTCGTATTCCTTGGAATCGAAGGGGCAAGTATTTACTCGCGTTATGCAACTAACCGGAAAGACGTTGGCCTGGCGACCGTATTCGGCTTTATCGGGGTGCTGTGCTTACTGATGTTAGTCACCATGCTTTCTTATGGCGTTATGCCCCAGGCCGAGCTGGGGGCCTTACGGCAACCCTCAATGGCCGGTGTCCTCGAAAGCATAGTGGGACGCTGGGGTATGATTTTCATCAGCGTGGGGTTAATTATCTCTGTACTCGGAGCCTATCTTTCCTGGTCATTGCTCGCTGCGGAGGTTATTTATTCCGCGGCGTTGAAAAAGAGCATGCCTGCTGTTTTTGCACGCGAGAATCGCTGGCGCGTTCCCTCTTCAGCCGTATGGTTGACGAATATCTCGATACAGCTGTTCTTAATTATCACTTTTTTCAGCGATTACGCATTCCTGTTAGCCCTTGAGCTAACCAGCGCGATGACGCTTATCCCTTATCTTCTGGTTGCCGCGTATAGCCTGAAGCTGGTTATTACACGAGAAACCTACGAACAGTGCACAAAGGGATATTATAAAGACCTGGTGATCTCTGTCATTGCCACTGCCTATGCCTCGTTGATGATTTATGCCGGCGGATTAACGTATGTGCTGCTGTCCGCCGTTATTTATGCGCCTGGCACACTGCTTTATTACATTGCTAAGCGTGAGCAAAACAAAAAAATATTCTCTGGTACGGAACGAATATTATTTACCGCCATCGTGCTCGCGGCTTTGGCCTGTATTTATGGAATTATAAACGGAAATATTACCATTTAATTACTCTCTTAAGGAGATACTATGCAAGATATACCACTGGGTGTTCACTCCGAGGTCGGCCAGTTACGCAAAGTAATGGTGTGCGCCCCTGGGTTAGCACATAGCCGTCTTACGCCGGGCAATTGCGACCGACTGTTATTTGATGATGTCATGTGGGTAGAGCGTGCCCGTCAGGATCATCTCGATTTTATTAACAAAATGCGCGGATGCGGTGTTGACGTTGTTGAGATGCATGATCTGCTCTCCGAAACGCTGGCTAACCGTCAGGCACGCAACTGGCTCATCGAACAGCAGATTACTGCTGATGAAATCCCGTTGGGTTTGCTTAATGAAACACGCTCGTTCCTGGATTCGTTACCCGCAGATCGGCTGGCTGAGTTTATGATCGGCGGACTTTCAACCTATGATTTGCTGAACAGACACAGGGGCGATAAAGAAGAACTTGAACTCGTCGGAAGAGCGACAGGGCTGCGTGAATATTTGCTCCCGCCGTTGCCGAATACGCTTTATACGCGAGATACCACCAGCTGGATTTATAACGGGGTTACGCTTAATCCCCTTTACTGGCAGGCTCGTCGTGAAGAAACGTTACTGACCACTGCTATCTATAAGTTCCATCCGGACTTCACCCGTCAGACGATCAATACATGGTGGGGAGATCCAACGCGTTATCACGGATCCGCCACCCTTGAAGGCGGCGATGTTATGCCTATTGGCAACAAGACCGTTTTAATCGGTATGAGCGAACGAACGTCCTATCAGGCCATTGCCCAGCTTGCATCTGCCCTGTTTTCGAACCCGCTTAGCCATGTCGAGCGCGTTATTATTGCCGCGATGCCGAAGCTCAGAGCGGCGATGCACCTGGATACCGTATTCACCTTTTGCGACAGAGATTTAGTGACGCTTTATCCCGCCATCGTTGATCAAATCGAAGTCTTTTCACTGATTAAGGACGACTCCCCAGGCGGAATGCGTCTGGAGCATTATTCAGAGCCGTTAACAGAGGTGGTAGCCAGGGCACTCAATTTACGCTCGCTCAGGGTCGTTGAAACCGAAGGCAATGTTTACGACACCGAGCGTCAGCAATGGGATAGCGGAAATAACGTGGTCGCCATGTCTCCAGGTGTCGTTATCGCCTATGACCGCAATACCAAAACAAACGACCGTTTGCGTAAAGAAGGCGTTGAGGTCATTGAAATTGTTGGGAGTGAATTAGGGCGTGGACGCGGTGGCGGCCACTGTATGACATGTCCATTAATTCGTGATGCCGTTGATTACTCATAAGGAAGAGAGATGTTTACACGTTCTGTTTTAATTTTGGCCGGTTTGCTGGCATTGGCTGGCTGTACTGAAAAACCCGTTGGTTCTGCCCATCATGCAAGTGCTGCGCTTTCCGGTCAGGTGATGGCGCTGTCGCACGGCACAATCACAGGGGTGAGATACATAACAATCCAAAACGACACCGGAAGCAGCGCTGCCGGTACAGTCGGGGGCGCGTTGATTGGCGGTGCTGCCGGTAATGCTATTGGTGGCGGAAGCGGCCGTCTGCTGGCGACGGCTGGCGGTACCGTTGCTGGCGCGATGGCAGGACAGTCGATACAACGAGGAATGGCGCGACATAATGCGGCTGAACTCTTTATTCGTCCCGATAACGGGCAAGAGTTCGTTACCGTGCAGCCCGCCCGTGAAGGTGAATTTGTCGTAGGGCAACGTGTAAATATTACCTCGCATCGCGGTCAGGTAACGATCTCTCCAGCTCGATAACGCGCTTAATCATATCTGCCACAACAGGATAATTGTCCTTTTCATTAAGGATGAAAATTTTTTGTGGCAGG
>NZ_JALW01000036.1:0-19194 GCF_000710795.1 Enterobacter sp. T1-1
ATCAGCCCGCACCAAACACCACTTACGCGTTTTTCAGCACTTCGCTGACAATCTCTACCGCTTCTTTCTCAATCTGCTGGCGATGCTCAGCGCCGAGGAAGCTTTCACAATAGATTTTGTACGCATCTTCCGTACCGGATGGACGCGCGGCGAACCAGCCATTTTCGGTCATCACCTTCAGACCACCGATAGAGGCACCGTTACCCGGCGCTGCCGTCAGACGGGCCGTGATGGGATCACCGGCCAGCGTGCTGGCACTGACCATCTCCGGAGAGAGTTTAGACAGGGCTGCTTTCTGTGCGGAGGTCGCGCTTGCCTGGATACGGTTGTAGCTCGGTGCACCAAAGCGCGCCGCCAGCTCGTCGTAGTGTTCCTGCGGGTTCTTGCCGGTGACCGCGGTGATCTCCGCCGCCAGAAGACACATGATGATACCGTCTTTGTCGGTTGACCATGGTGTGCCGTCGAAACGCAGGAAGGATGCCCCTGCGCTCTCTTCACCACCAAAGCCGAAGCTGCCGTCATGCAGACCGTCAACAAACCATTTAAAACCCACCGGCACTTCCACCAGCTTGCGACCCAGCGCGTCGACCACGCGGTCGATCATCGCAGAGGAGACCAGCGTTTTACCAACAGCCACCTCTTTGCCCCACTGTGGACGATGCTGGAACAAGTAGTTGATTGCCACAGCCAGGTAGTGGTTTGGGTTCATCAGCCCGGCCGGGGTAACGATACCGTGGCGGTCATAATCCGGGTCGTTGGCGAAAGCCAGATCAAATTTGTCACGCAGTGCCAGCAGGCCTGCCATCGCGCACTCGGAGGAGCAGTCCATACGGATCGCGCCGTCTTTATCAAGGTGCATAAAGCGGAAGGTCTGATCGACGTGATCGTTAACGATGGTCAGATCCAGCTTGTAATGCTCTGCAATGCGTTTCCAGTATTCAATACCGGAGCCGCCCAGCGGATCCACACCCAGCTTCAGGCCAGCTTTCTGGATAGCCGCCATATCGACGATATCCGCCAGCCCTTCCACGAACGGCTGCACCAAGTCCTGCTCTTTCACGTGGCCGGACGCCATGGCCGCATCCAGAGAAATACGCTTAACGCCTTTCAGACCATCGGCCATTAAGGCGTTGGCGCGGTCTTCCACCACTTTGGTGACGTTGGTATCTGCCGGGCCACCGTTAGGTGGGTTGTATTTGATACCACCGTCTTCCGGCGGGTTGTGAGAAGGCGTGATAACGATACCGTCAGCCTGTGGGCCACCTTTTTTGTTGTGCACAAGGATAGCGTTAGAGACGGCAGGCGTTGGGGTGAAACCGTTATTTTCCTGCACAATTACATCAACGCCATTCGCCGCCAGAACTTCGAGCACGGAAATGAATGCCGGTTCAGACAGGGCGTGAGTATCTTTCCCCACGTAGCACGGACCGGTAACACCGTTTTTGGCGCGCTCTTCCGCGATGGCCTGAGCAATGGCCAGAATGTGCGGTTCGTTAAAGCTATGGCGTGCCGCGCTACCGCGATGGCCTGATGTCCCAAACTTCACTGCGTGTTCTGCGTTGCCCACGACCGGTTTCAGCACATAATACTGCGCGGTCAGCTGAGCGACGTTAATCAAATCGCTTTGTTGTGCAGGTTGGCCTGCACGGCTGTGATTTGCCATTACCGGGTCCTTCTGATGCAAGGGTTAAATTGTACCGCAAACCTTTTCAATCAATTCCGCCGGGAACTGCATGGACTGCATGATGTGTTCAACCATGCTGCACTTGCGGCCCGTATTGGTATTGGTGATGACCCAGTACGGTGTGCCAGGGACATGTTTAGGTTTGGTCTGGTTGCCATTTTGCAGCAGCGTCTGCTCGTCGCCCGCGAAATAGACGCGCGTGCGACCGTGCAGCGACTCAGTCGCTTCAGCAAACGCCTTGTTATCCAGTGAATAAAGTGTAGACAGCACCAGCATGAAGCGGTTGACCGCTTTTTTCTGCTCTGCATATTCATCAGACAGCAGCAGCTCGCGCATCGCACGTACTTTGTCTTTCACCTGCACGGCGGCAGGTTTTGCTTGTGCAACAACACTCGGCTGAGACACGACATCTTTAGTGGCTGGGGTAGCAGACGGTGAGGCGGCGGAAATTTTAAGCATACGCCGTAAAATGTCGGACGCGCTCTCCCCGATATGCCGCGTTTGGCTGGCAATAAACTGATAGAGTTCGTCATCAACTTCGATTGTTTTCATCTTAATCCAGTGCGATATCTTATCTGAATACAAGTCGTTGAGATTATAAAGTCAAATCCCAACAGCGGATAGCGTCAAACCAGGTTGGCGGCAAAAGTCAGATTAAACTGGAACCTTGCAGCCGGGCGGCAGAATGGTCAACATAATACCCTAACCTGTCACACCTAAAAAAAGAACTTTGCCATGAAATTGAATACCCGAGCGCAATCTGCACAATCGCCGAACACGAATCCTCCCATCGTACTGGTTCACGGGCTGTTTGGCAGCCTGGATAACCTGGGCGTGCTGGCACGCGATCTGGTTACCGATCACGATATTTTGCAGGTGGATATGCGAAATCATGGCCTTTCCGGGCGTTCAGAAGAGATGACCTATGCGGCCATGGCGCAGGATCTGCTGGATACGCTGGATGCCAACAATCTCGAGAAAGTGACGTTGATCGGGCATTCAATGGGCGGCAAAGCGGTCATGGCCCTGACGGCTCTGGCACCAGAAAGAATAAGTGGCCTGGTGGTCATAGATGTTGCCCCGGTGGATTACAACGTCCGTCGCCATGATGAGATTTTCGCCGCCATCAACGCGGTGACCAACGCTGGCGTCTCGACGCGCCAACAGGCAGCCGTCGTTATGCGTGAGCATCTGGATGAAGAAGGGGTTATCCAGTTTCTGCTGAAATCGTTCGTTGACGGCCAGTGGCGGTTCAACGTGCCGGTGCTGTGGGAGCAGTACGATAACATCGTTGGTTGGGAAACCGTACCGGCATGGCCGCACCCTACCCTCTTCATTCGTGGCGGCAATTCGCCCTACGTTACCGACGCCTGTCGCGATACCCTGCTGGCGCAATTCCCGCAGGCACGCGCTCATGTCATAGCTGGCGCCGGACATTGGGTTCATGCGGAAAAACCAGACGCCGTCTTACGCGCCATTCGCCGCTATCTGACTGATACGGCAAATTGATTAAAAAGAGAGCGACTGGAAGGCTGCGGGCTTCCAGTCGTTGGCGTGCCGTTTTTGGTGATGTATGATGGCGCGCTTATCGCCCAGGCATTAGCAGGGCGGCGTGTTTCCCCCGAAGTCTCAGAATCATGGCCAAAGAACAAACGGACCGTACGACACTAGATCTGTTCGCGAATGAGCGTCGACCGGGACGACCAAAAACGAATCCGCTTTCGCGCGACGAACAGCTGCGTATTAATAAACGCAACCAGCTTAAACGCGATAAAAATCGTGGGCTTAAGCGTGTCGAACTGAAGCTCAACGCCGACGCTGTCGATGCGCTAAACGAACTGGCTGACGCACGTAATATCAGCCGCAGCGAGCTGATCGAAGAGATGTTACTCACCCAACTCGAGACCATGCGCAGTAAGGCATAAGTCCGAAAAATCCCTTTATTACCCTTTTCATGTAGCACAGAGTGCAGTCCTGCGCGATAGCTGTTTCCGCAGGGTTGCCTGTTCTGCTATTATTGCCTTTATCCGTGGACAAATTGCGCCACCATACCATTAAGTATCAAGAGGTTATTTTACTCATGGCAATTATCGGCATTTTCTTCGGCAGTGATACCGGCAATACCGAAAATATCGCAAAAAACATTCAAAAACAGCTCGGTAAAGACGTTGCCGATGTGCACGACATCGCCAAGAGCAGCAAAGAAGATCTCGAAGGCTATGACATCCTGCTGCTGGGTATTCCGACCTGGTATTACGGTGAAGCCCAGTGTGACTGGGATGATTTCTTCCCAACGCTGGAAGAGGTGGATTTCAACGGCAAGCTGGTTGCCCTGTTTGGCTGCGGCGACCAGGAAGACTATGCAGAGTACTTCTGTGATGCGCTGGGCACCATCCGCGACATTATTGAGCCAAACGGTGCCGTTATTGTAGGTCACTGGCCTACCGCTGGTTACCACTTCGAAGCGTCTAAAGGTCTGGCAGACGACGATCACTTCGTGGGTCTGGCGATTGACGAAGATCGTCAGCCAGAACTGACCGCCGAGCGCGTTGAAAAATGGGTTAAGCAGATCCGTGAAGAGCTGCACCTGGACGATATTCTCAACGCCTGATGATTCTTGCGGCGCAACGGTGGTTGCGCCCATAAACCAGGTCAAACCGATTAAATTAATTGCTACAATCTTTTAACTTTTTCGCCCAGACCTGTACAATGACCCCCTGATAAAACGTGGCTTTCACAATGCAAGTTTGTTGGTGATACCACGTTTTTATAAGCATACTTTACCTGAGACTTGCAGTTTTCATTTAGCCATGGCAGTTCTATAATGAGACGCATTATCCCGGGTGCAATTTCTGTCACTTCCTACAGAAGTGAATCGTTTAGCAACAGGACAGATTCCGCATGACTGACAACAATACCGCATTAAAGAAGGCTGGCCTGAAAGTTACGCTTCCTCGGTTAAAAATCCTTGAAGTGCTTCAGGGTCCAGACAATCACCATGTCAGTGCGGAAGACCTTTATAAGCGTCTTATCGACATGGGCGAAGAGATTGGGCTGGCAACCGTCTATCGTGTGCTGAACCAGTTTGATGACGCGGGCATTGTCACCCGTCATAATTTCGAAGGCGGTAAATCTGTATTCGAACTGACTCAACAGCATCACCACGATCACCTGATCTGCCTGGATTGCGGCAAGGTCATTGAATTCAGCGATGATTCCATTGAATCTCGCCAGCGTGAAATCGCCGCACGTCACGGTATCCGCCTGACGAACCACAGCCTGTACCTGTATGGTCATTGCGCTGAAGGCGATTGCCGCGAAGACGATCACGCGCACGACGCGAAATAAACACGTTTCATACTCTGAGCCAGCCGCAAGGTTGGCTTTTTTTTGGTTCATCGCGCTTTACCGGGGAACGCTGCTTTTATCTTCAGGAAGAAGTAGTCGTTATCCCGGTATCCATATGCCATTCTCTTTATCACCTTGATCTTGTTGTTCATCCCTTCCAGTACGCTGGTGTTTAGTCTGTGCCTCACGCTGGCTATTATCCCGCTTACATATCCTTTCAGCTTGTCGGCGAACTGTTTCAGCGCCCTGATGCCGCTTTCCTGTGACTGCCTGTACCATTCATTCCAGCGCCGCCGGGCTGTTTCTTCATCTGCTGCATACCACAACTCTTTCAGCGCCGTTTTCATGACATAGACGGTATTTAACGGCTGATTGGCTTCCAGCAGCTCTGACAGCCTGACCTCATGTCCTTCCGGCAGGTTCTCCGGATTGCGCAGTAATAACCAGCGACTACGTTTGATGACCTGACGGGACTTCGGGTTATCCCGCAACTGATTTGCCTGGTCGACTCTGACGCGGTCAATCACCTCACGACCGAACTTTGCAACCACATGGAACAGGTCATACACAACCTGTGCCTGCGGGCAGTGCTCCCTGACTTCCAGGTCGAATGCGGTGTTCATATCCATAGCAACCGATTCTATGGCAGCACATCCTTCCGGCCCCAGCCAGGTGAAGAAGGGCCGGAAGGCGGCTCTGCTGCGTCCTTCTCCCACCCACAGTACCTGCTGCGTATCAGCGTCCGCCACTACCGTGGCGTAACGGTGTCCTTTAAACAGGGCGAACTCATCCATCATCAGGCGACGCAGGGTATGCCGTTGTGGTTCACGAACCTCCCGCTGCAGCCTCCGGTAATCGATATGCTTAACGGTATGCCAGTGCAGTCCGGTCAGACTGGCTACATGCTTAACCGGAAGTAACCGGACGAGTGATTCAACCCACGCTGACAGGGTGGCGGTGTATCGCTGACGCTCAGGCAGCCAGTCGATTTTTTCGGTCATAATGCCGCAGAATGAACAGCGCAGACGGCGAACAGGCACATCCAGCCAGACCTTCCAGTTGAGCAGCTCACGCTCCCTGACACGCCGCAGGGAAGTATCGTGAATATGAGGAGTGCTGCGGTTGCATCCACGACAACATGGCGGTTGGGCAGTCAGGGGCTGAAGGCGGATGAGCAGGGTATCGTGGGCAATTTCAGTGCAGGAAAAGACACTGAATCCTTTCCAGAAAAGAGAAGTCAGGTTAGCATTCATAGTGACGGCAGTTTTGAAGGTTCAGGGTGTGTTTTGGCGAATACAAACCTAAACGTTCTGACTGCCGTTTTCTATTGGTTCACGCTTACCTGCGATGAACCAAAAAAAAGCCCGGCAGCGCAGCGCTACCGGGCATGATAACAGCGGGTTAATGGCTGTTGTTGCTGCGAATCTCTTTCCAGATCTGATCGCAACGCTTCGCGACTTCCTGATCGTTACCGGTTTTACGCGCCTGGATACAGGCCTGATAATCCATTACACGAATATTCTCCTGGGTTGCGAACTGTTCATGCGCTTTCTCTTTTTTCAGCACATTCAGCACGCTCTGACAGGCTTCGATCTTCTCCGGCGAACCTTCCGCCGTATTGATACACGCGCTGTAGGCTTCTTTCAGACGGGAGTCCTCTTTCGGGGCCTGATTCTGCGCACAAGCCACCAGTCCCGATGCCAGCAACGCGACGATTACAATCTTTTTCATATGTAGTCTCCGGTCCGGCGGGAATTACCCCGCCGGACGAGTCATCAGAAGATGGTGAACGGTGCGATAACCATGAATTTCACGTCGCGTTCATCCTGGAAGATGTTGCCGTAACCGCCCGCGTAGCTCGGGATATCGGAGTGGTTGTCGTATTGTGTAAAGTGCAGTTTGAACATGGTCCCTTTGGCGCGACCATCCTGCAGGGTGTAGATCGCATCCAGGCTGTAAGCGGATTCTTTGAGACGATAGTTTGGATCGTAGTATGCGTCTGGCGTTGCCATATCAGCAGGCTTCGCATCCCATGCGTAGGCGTAAGATGCCCCCACCGCCCAGCCTGGCAGGTTCCAGTTTTTCAGATCATACATTGCGCCGAAGAAGACTGCTTTTTCGCCATCGGCGTTGAAGTCGGAACGGTTATCCCACCAGATATCCAGACGACCGTTTGAAGATGCATAGGTTGGGGTCATACGCTGCAGGAAGTAGCCCTGCTGCCCTTCCGCTTTTACCCACGTTCCTTCAAGACGCAAATCTACCTGACCGACTTTGTAGCCGAAGGTCAGCGCCTGCAACCACGCCGTGCCGTCATAAATATCATTCACGCCACCATCACTGACTTTATCTCGCGTACCGTAGAACTGGTAGCTGGTACTCAGCGGGCTACCCGCGATGTCAAATTTATAACTGGCCTTAGCAAAATACTGATCGATATAACCTTCCGCCTGACCAAATGCCGCTTCAAGCACTAAATCATTTTTAAAGTCGTACTTCGCGCCCAGCGAGTGAAGATAATCCACTTTGGTTTTTTTATCGTTCTGGTAGAACTTGTCCATTTCGATATGCCACGGCGCTTTATACTCGTTGGTCCACATATACGAGAAGCTCAACGCACCTGCGTCACCGTAATCAAAATTGGCGCCCGCTTCTGCCCCCTGATAGGTACCTGGCATAAAGCTCCAGTGCGGTGCTAACAGGGTTTGACCGGTTGGCTGAATATAACCACCGCGCGCCCATACCGGGCCGTATTTAAATTTCGCGGCAGCTTTATACAGGCTGATACCGCTTTTATCTCCAGACCAGTCTTCTTTATACGCTTTATTACTGGAGGAGAAGGCTATTTCGTTCGGGTGGCCGCTGTCACCATTTTCCGTCATTTCAATTGCCGTGAAGGCGGCAATATCCAGACCGAACATATCGGCAGCGTAACCAGACTGGAAATCCAGATTGGCGTTCCAGGTAGAGTGAGAAAGGTTCGTTTTATATTTATCTTCCGTGACATCTTTACGATCACGTTCACGCTGCCAGTAATAAATACCGCCCGTGAGGGTTGAATCATCGATGAAGCCTGCTGCTTTAGCGTCTGGCGTCACCACCAGGCCTGACATTGCTGTCACACCGGCAATAGCCAGCGCCAGCGCACTACGTTTGCCACTGAACGTACGCATAGATTATTCCTCTTTGACGAATTAAAACGCCTAAAACGGCGAAAAATATAAAAGACCTGATGGTCAGGGGTAGTCGGAAATACCCTCGAATAACTACCGTCTTTAGGTTATTTTTCGCGACGCGAATTATCAATGCTTTTCGGTGGCTAAAACTCAGGATTATGACGAAGAGCACATAATTGGTAGTGCTTTGTAACATTTAACGGGATGCCAGTACTGGCGGGGGAAAAGGCCGATTTTCAATAAGTAACGCGTTAATGATATTCTTTTTACGGTGCATCAGAATTTTGAAAGGGGATAAACTTTTTTTAAAAAAAATAAGTAGCACCACATTGACCTGTTATTTTAATAAACGCTATTTGGCTACCGCTTTAAAGGCATGATCACTCTATAAAAAAACGCCGCATTACGCGGCGTTTGTTTCTCATTGACCAGCGCAGCGTTATTATTCGCCGATTTTCGTCCAGGTATCACGCAGACCGACCGTACGGTTAAATACCGGTTTTTCAGCGGTGCTGTGACGGCTGTCCAGGCAGAAGTAACCTTCACGTTCAAACTGGAACGCTTTACCCGCCTCAGCCGCTTTCAGGGATGGCTCAGCGTAACCCTGTTTGATGACCAGCGATTCCGGGTTAATGGTCGCCAGGAAGTCTTCTGCTGCGCCTGGGTTAGGCACGCTGAACAGACGATCGTACAGACGAATCTCTACCGGCAACGCGTGTGATGCACTGACCCAGTGGATCACGCCTTTCACCTTACGACCGTCCGCTGGATCTTTGCTCAGGGTCTCGGCATCGTATGTGCAGAAGATCGTGGTGATGTTGCCTTCCGCATCTTTTTCTACGCGCTCAGCCTTGATCACATAGGCGTTACGCAGACGCACCTCTTTACCGAGCACCAGTCGCTTGTACTGCTTGTTTGCTTCTTCGCGGAAGTCAGCACGATCGATCCAGATTTCACCACTGAACGGTACGTCACGGCAGCCCATCTCCGGTTTGTTCGGATGGTTAGGCATCGAGACCATTTCGCTCACACCCTGCGGATAGTTTTCGATAACCAGTTTTACCGGGTCGATAACGGCCATCGCGCGCGGCGCGTTTTCGTTCAGATCTTCACGAATGCAGGATTCCAGAGACGCCATCTCAATGGTGTTATCCTGCTTGGTCACGCCAATGCGTTTGCAGAACTCACGGATTGACGCCGCGGTGTAGCCACGACGGCGCAGACCAGAGATGGTCGGCATACGTGGGTCGTCCCAGCCTTCAACGTGCTTATCGGTCACCAGCAGGTTCAGCTTACGCTTGGACATCACGGTGTATTCCAGATTCAGACGAGAGAACTCGTACTGACGCGGATGCACCGGAATCGTGATGTTATCCAGCACCCAGTCGTACAGACGACGGTTGTCCTGGAATTCCAGCGTACACAGCGAGTGGGTGATGCCTTCCAGCGCATCGCTGATGCAGTGGGTGAAGTCGTACATCGGGTAGATGCACCACTTGTTACCGGTCTGGTGATGTTCAGCGAATTTAATGCGGTACAGCACCGGGTCGCGCATCACGATAAACGGTGATGCCATATCGATTTTGGCACGCAGGCACGCTTTACCTTCCTCGAAACCACCAGCACGCATTTTTTCAAACAGCGCCAGGTTCTCTTCCACGCTGCGATCGCGGAACGGGCTGTTTTTACCCGGTGCCGTCAGCGTGCCGCGGTATTCACGGATTTCATCTGCAGAGAGCTCGTCAACATAGGCCAGACCTTTATTGATCAGCTCAACGGCATAGGCATACAGCTGATCGAAATAGTCAGAGGAGTAGCAGATATCGCCAGACCAGTTGAAGCCCAGCCATTGCACGTCGTTCTTAATGGACTCAACGTATTCGATGTCTTCTTTTACTGGGTTGGTGTCATCGAAACGCAGGTTGCACTGCCCCTGGTAATCCTGTGCGATACCAAAGTTCAGGCAGATCGATTTGGCGTGACCAATGTGCAGGTAGCCATTAGGCTCCGGCGGGAAACGCGTATGCACTGTGGTGTGCTTACCACTGGCCAGATCTTCATCGATGATCTGACGAATAAAGTTACTCGGGCGGGCTTCTGCCTCACTCATCGTGGATTCCTCAAAGCGTAAACAACGTATAACGGCATATGATCTTATAAGCCGGACGTAGTGACAACCCTTAAAACGTCCCGGAAGAAAATAATGGGGGCATTTGCTGCAAAAAAAAGCGGCGGAGGATCTCCCCCGCCGCTTAAGGCATGACTCTACTCAGGAGCGATTACTTGCCTTTAATCTCATACAGTGGCGTTTGCCCCGCAACCACCTGACCTTTCGCCTGAAGCACCAGGCCGCTGAAGTCGTCGATGTTGCTGCATACCACCGGGCTTATCATCGAACGGGCATTGGCGTTCAGGAAGTCCAGATCCATTTCCAGAATCGGCTGGCCTGCAACCACTTCTGCGCCCTCTTCTACCAGGCGAGTAAAGCCCTGGCCGTTCAGCGCAACGGTATCAATACCCATATGAACCACGATCTCCGCGCCTTTTTCGGTTTCGAGGCAGAACGCGTGGTTGGTGTTAAAGATTTTCACGATGGTGCCCGCCGCAGGAGACACAACGGTTTTCTCCGTTGGTTTCACCGCAACACCGTCACCGACCGCTTTGCTGGCAAACGCTTCGTCAGGTACCTGCTCAAGCGCGACCACCTCACCCGTAACCGGTGAAACCAGCGCGGCGATAGTAGCGGCGTTTGGTACAGCCTGCGGTTTAGCAACCGGAGCATCAGCCACAGGCGCGCTATCCGTTGAGGCAGCAGCAACCGGTCCACGGGCAACCACTTTTTTCATTTCATCGCCGATAGATTCGGCTTTCGCACCCACAATAACCTGGATGGTTTGTTTGTTCAGTTTCACCACACCAGACGCACCCAGGCGTTTGCACATGGCATCGCTTACGCGCGCAGAGTCGCCAACGGTCAGACGCAGACGGGTAATACAGGCATCAATGGCTTTCAGGTTGTCGGTACCGCCTACCGCGGCGATATAGCTGGTTGCCAGCTGGGTCAACCCTTCTTCGGTATTGCTGTTTGCTTCACTGGTTACGACGTCATCTTTTGTATCTTCACGACCCGGCGTTTTGAGGTTAAACATACGAATAACCGCGCTGAACAGGAGGAAGTAGACAACGAAGAACACCAGGCCCATCACAACCAGCATCCAGACGTTTTTGCTGGCTGCCGGCAGGTTGTACATCAACACGTAGTCGATCGCACCGGCTGAGAAGGAGAAGCCCGCGTGAATGCCCAGCAGGGTGGCCACAAACAGGCTGATACCGGTAAGCACCGCGTGCATGAGGTACAGCAGCGGAGCCAGGAACATGAACAGGAATTCCAGTGGCTCAGTAACACCGGTCAGGAACGCCGTTACCGCAACGGAGAGCAGCATGCCGCCAACCATTGGGCGACGCGCTTTTGGCGCGGCCAGATACATTGCCAGTGCAGCGCCCGGCAGACCAAACATCATGATTGGGAAGAAACCGGACATGAACATGCCCGCGGTGCCGTCACCCGCGTAGAAGCGGTTGATATCACCGTGGAATACGGTACCTGCTGCGTTGGTGAACTCACCAATCTGGAACCATGCGATGGTGTTCAGAACCTGATGCAGGCCGGTTGGGATCAGCAGACGGTTGATGAAACCGAAGATACCTGCACCCATTGCGCCCGCAGACACGATCCACTCACCGCCTGCATGAATGGCATGCTGTACCGGTGGCCAGACATAACCAAAGATAGCGGCCAGAATCAGACAGAAAAAGCCTGTCGCAATCGGAACAAAGCGTTTTCCGCCAAAGAAGCTCAGGAAATCTGGCAGTTTTATACCCGCCCAACGGTTGTACACTGCACCGCCGACAAGACCGGTAATAATACCCGCCAGAACACCCATGTTGATTTCAGGGTTGATGGTTACCATCGCTTTGGTCAGGATGAAATAACCGACTGCCCCTGCCAGCGCCGCGGCACCCGCGCTGTCTTTAGACCAGCTGGACGCCACGCCGATGGCGAAAATCAGCGCCAGGTTGTCAAATATCGCACCACCCGCTTGCGCGATAAACGGCACGTTAAGAAGATCGGGTTGCCCGAATCGCAACAGCAGTGCTGCAACCGGTAGCACGGCGATAGGGAGCTGCAAAGCCCTACCGAGGCGCTGGAAAAAACCTAAAATATTCATCCTATTCCCCCTACGAGACCCTTGTTAAGGCTCGTGCATTAACTATGTTTTTTATTGTGTCACGAACTAGAAATACAGTTGATGATTCACTGGCATTGTGAGTGTGTGAAAAATTAATTCGTATCGCAAATTAAAAGCGTACTTTTTGTGATTTTTGTCACCAAATATCGTTTATCACCCTCCCTTTCACTGGCTAACATCGAAAACTTATTTTATCATTCGAAAAATCAAGACGGATTGATCCGGCCTGAAAGGTTCCAGGTTACGCTTAAGTATCAGGTCCCGATACCCATCCGCCCACTCTTCTACTTAAACTCTTGAGGTGAACAATGAGACTGATTCCCCTGGCAACTGCTGAACAAGTCGGTAAATGGGCCGCTCGCCATATCGTTAACCGTATCAACGCCTTCAAACCAACCGCCGATCGTCCTTTCGTACTTGGCCTCCCTACCGGCGGCACACCGCTGACCGCATATAAAGCACTGGTAGAGATGCACAAAGCAGGCCAGGTTAGCTTCAAACACGTTGTCACCTTCAACATGGATGAATATGTCGGCTTACCGAAGGATCACCCGGAAAGCTACCATAGCTTCATGCACCGTAATTTCTTTGATCACGTTGATATTCCAGCTGAAAACATTAACCTGCTGAATGGAAACGCGCCTGATATTGACGCAGAATGCCGTCAGTATGAAGAAAAAATCCGTTCTTACGGTAAAATCCACCTGTTTATGGGCGGTGTGGGTAACGATGGTCATATCGCGTTTAACGAACCCGCGTCGTCACTGGCGTCCCGTACCCGTATTAAAACGCTGACCCATGACACGCGCGTGGCAAACTCCCGCTTCTTTGATGGCGATGTGAACCAGGTTCCTAAATATGCCCTGACCGTCGGTGTCGGCACGCTGCTGGATGCCGAAGAAGTGATGATTCTGGTTCTGGGCAGCGTGAAGGCGCAGGCGCTCCAGGCTGCCGTTGAAGGCAACGTAAACCACATGTGGACCATCAGCTGCCTGCAGCTGCATCCAAAATCCGTCATCGTCTGTGACGAACCGTCCACGATGGAACTGAAGGTGAAGACGCTGAAATACTTCAACGAGTTAGAAGCTGAGAACATCAAAGGTCTGTAATTGAATAACCGCCTCTTCATGAAGAGGCGGCCGCTTTTTTTAACCGGGGGTCGTTATGTACGCTTTAACCCACGGTCGGATTTATACCGGCCATGAAATTCTGGATGACCATGCGATTGTTATCGCCAATGGCCTGATTGAACGTGTTTGTCCGCTGGCAGAGCTGCCGCCGGAGATTGAACAGCGCTCACTCAATGGAGCAGTAATCTCCCCCGGTTTTATCGACGTACAGCTGAACGGCTGCGGCGGTGTGCAGTTTAACGACACCGCAGACGCCGTCACCGTCGAAACGCTGGAAATCATGCAGAAAGCGAACGAGAAATCGGGCTGCACCAGCTATCTGCCAACCCTCATCACCAGCAGCGATGAGCTGATGAAACAGGGTATCCGCGTTATGCGTGAATACCTGGCGAAACACCCATATCAGGCTCTGGGTCTGCACCTTGAAGGGCCATGGCTGAATATGGTGAAGAAAGGGACGCATAATCCGGATTACGTGCGTAAGCCTGATGCCGAACTGGTCGACTATATGTGTGCCAATGCGGATGTGATCACCAAAGTGACGCTGGCACCTGAAATGACCGGTACTGACGTGATCAGCAAACTGGCCGCCGCCGGGATTGTCGTGTCAGCGGGCCATTCAAACGCCACGCAGAAAGAGGCAAAAGCCGGTTTCCGTGCGGGTATTACCTTTGCGACACACCTGTATAACGCCATGCCGTATATCACGGGTCGTGAACCGGGGCTGGTCGGGGCGATTCTGGATGAGCCAGACGTTTACTGCGGCATCATCGCGGACGGTTTACACGTCGATTACACCAACATTCGCAACGCCAAGCGGCTGAAAGGTGACAAGCTTTGCCTGGTGACGGATGCCACCGCACCGGCAGGTGCAAATATTGAGCAGTTCATTTTTGCCGGTAAAACAATATACTACCGCAACGGACTGTGTGTGGATGAAAACGGTACGTTGAGCGGCTCCTCCCTGACCATGATTGAAGGCGTGCGTAACCTGGTCGAGCATTGCGGCATTGCGCTTGAAGAAGTGCTGCGCATGGCAACCCTTTATCCTGCGCGTGCCATCGGCGTGGATAAACAGCTCGGCAGAATTGCACCAGGCATGGTTGCAAACCTGACGGCATTCACACACGATTATAAAATTATTAAGACCATCGTTAATGGTAACGAGGTCGTCACTGAGTAAGTAAAAGTATGACACCAGGCGGACAAGCTCAAATCGGTAATGTCGATCTCGTTAAACAGCTTAACAGCGCGGCGGTATATCGCCTGATTGACCAACACGGGCCAATCTCACGTATTCAGATAGCCGAACAAAGCCAGCTTGCTCCCGCCAGCGTGACAAAAATTACACGTCAGCTTATTGAGCGCGGCCTGATCAAAGAAGTCGATCAGCAGGCCTCCACCGGAGGCCGCCGCGCAATTTCCATCATCACCGAAACCCGCAATTTTCAGGCCATTGGCGTTCGTCTTGGTCGCCATGACACCACCCTGACGCTTTACGATCTGAGCAGTAAAGCCATTGCCGAAGAGCACTACCCTCTTCCGGAGCGCACCCAGGAGACACTGGAGCACGCGCTGCTCAATACCATCGCGCACTTTATCGAAAGCTGTCAGCGCAAGATCCGCGAGCTCATCGCCATTTCGGTGATCCTGCCTGGGCTGGTTGACCCGGAAAGCGGTGTCATTCGTTATATGCCACATATCCCGGTCGAGAACTGGGCGCTGGTGGAGGCGCTGGAAAAGCGCTTTAAGGTGACCTGCTTTGTGGGTCACGACATCCGCTCGCTGGCGCTGGCCGAGCACTACTTTGGTGCGAGTCAGGACTGTGAAGACTCTATTCTGGTGCGTGTGCACCGCGGTACCGGGGCGGGCATTATCTCCAACGGACGTATCTTTATTGGCCGTAACGGCAATGTGGGCGAGATTGGTCATATCCAGGTGGAACCGCTTGGCGAGCGCTGCCACTGCGGTAATTTTGGCTGTCTTGAAACGGTTGCCGCCAACGCGGCCATTGAGCATCGCGTCCGTCATCTGCTGGAACAAGGCTACCAGAGCCGCGTGACGCTGGACGACTGTAAAATCGGCGCCATCTGCAAAGCCGCCAATAAAGGCGATGCGCTGGCCTGCGAAGTGATCGAACAGGTCGGGCGCCACCTCGGCAAAACCATTGCCATTGCCATCAACCTTTTTAATCCACAAAAAGTGGTGATTGCAGGTGAAATCGTCGAGGCGGAAAAAGTGTTACTGCCCGCGATTGAAGGCTGCATTAACACCCAGGCGTTGAAAGCGTTTCGTCAGAATTTACCGGTCGTGCGTTCGACGCTGGATCACCGCTCTGCGATTGGCGCGTTTGCACTGGTCAAACGCGCCATGCTCAACGGGATCCTGTTGCAGCATTTGCTGGAAAGCTAATCGGGACTTATAGTAACGCCTTCTTTTTTTGATGTCGGATTGTTCATGACCATTAAGAATGTAATTTGTGATATTGACGGCGTGCTGATGCACGACAACGTCGCCGTGCCAGGTGCTGCGGAGTTTCTACACCGCATCATCGACAAAGGAATGCCGCTGGTTCTTCTCACGAACTACCCTTCCCAAACCGGTCAGGATCTGGCGAACCGTTTTGCCACTGCGGGCATCAACGTACCGGACAGCGTGTTTTATACCTCCGCAATGGCGACGGCAGATTTTTTGAAGCGTCAGGAAGGGAAAAAAGCCTACGTGGTCGGTGAAGGTGCGCTGATCCACGAGCTGTATAAAGCAGGCTTTACCATTACCGATGTGAACCCGGACTTTGTGATCGTCGGCGAAACGCGCTCGTTTAACTGGGAGATGATGCATAAGGCCGCCTACTTTGTCGCCAGCGGCGCGCGCTTTATCGCCACCAACCCCGATACGCACGGCCGTGGTTTCTATCCGGCCTGCGGCGCACTGTGCGCCGGTATCGAAAAAATCTCCGGTCGTAAACCGTTTGTGGTCGGTAAACCGAGCCCGTGGATCATTCGTGCCGCGCTGAACACGATGCAGGCCCACTCTGAAGAGACGGTGATTGTCGGTGATAACCTGCGCACCGATATTCTGGCCGGTTTCCAGGCGGGTCTGGAGACCATTCTGGTGCTCTCCGGTGTCTCTCAACTTGATGACATTGATTCGATGCCGTTTCGGCCGAGCTGGATCTACCCCTCCGTCGACGAAATTGACATTATCTGATTCAGAACCACGCCTCAGGGCGTGGTTTTTCATTTATAGCCCCGCCCAATAAAATCATATCTAACAAAAACGCCAGTTCATTGCATAATCATCAATAAAACTGTTCATGGCATACTCTTTTTTCAACATTCCGCAATCACCATTGCACTATTTTCGTTTAACCCGGTAAAACCCTTGCGCGCTCTTCTCCTTTGCGGCATTTTCATAAGCAAGCAACATTACAAAGCAACAGGGTCAACGGAGAAGGTTATGTGTTCAATTTTTGGCGTACTGGATATTAAAACTGACGCGGGCGAACTGCGTAAAAAAGCACTCGAGCTGTCCCGCCTGATGCGCCATCGCGGCCCGGACTGGTCCGGTATTTACGCCAGTGACAAAGCAATTCTGGCTCATGAACGTCTGTCGATTGTGGACGTCAATGCCGGTGCACAGCCGCTGTATAACGAGAAAAAAACACACGCGCTGGCTGTAAACGGTGAAATCTATAACCATCAGGCGCTGCGTGCCGAATATGGCGATCGTTACGCCTTCCAGACCGGCTCTGACTGTGAAGTCATTCTGGCGCTGTATCAGGAGAAAGGCCCTGAGTTCCTGGACGACCTGCAGGGTATGTTTGCATTCGCCCTGTACGACAGCGAAAAAGACGCTTATCTGATTGGCCGCGACCACATTGGTATCATTCCGCTGTATATGGGCCATGATGAACACGGCAACTTCTATGTTGCGTCTGAAATGAAAGCGCTGGTGCCGGTATGCCGCACCATTAAAGAGTTCCCGGCAGGTAGTTACCTGTGGAGCAAAGATGGTGAAATCCGTCAGTACTACCAGCGCGACTGGTTTGACTATGACGCGGTAAAAGACAACGTGACTGACAAAGCCGAGCTGCGTCAGGCGCTGGAAGATTCCGTTAAAAGCCACCTGATGTCAGACGTGCCTTACGGTGTGCTGCTCTCCGGCGGGCTGGACTCCTCCGTTATTTCAGCCATCACCAAGAAATTTGCGGCGCGTCGTGTGGAAGATCAGGAGCGTTCAGAAGCCTGGTGGCCGCAGCTGCACTCCTTTGCCGTCGGGCTGGAAGGTGCACCGGATCTGAAAGCCGCGCAGGACGTGGCGAACCACCTCGGCACCGTGCACCATGAAATTCATTTCACCGTGCAGGAAGGTCTGGATGCGATCCGCGACGTGATCTATCACATTGAAACCTATGATGTGACGACCATTCGTGCATCCACCCCTATGTACCTGATGTCCCGTAAGATTAAAGCAATGGGCATCAAGATGGTGTTGTCAGGTGAAGGTTCTGATGAAGTGTTTGGCGGCTACCTTTACTTCCATAAGGCGCCGAACGCGAAAGAGCTGCATGAAGAGACAGTACGTAAACTGCAGGCGCTGCACATGTTTGACTGCGCACGTGCTAACAAAGCGATGTCCGCATGGGGTGTTGAAGCACGCGTTCCGTTCCTGGATAAAAAATTCCTCGACGTGGCCATGCGCATTAACCCGCAGGACAAAATGTGCGGCAACGGTAAAATGGAAAAACATATCCTGCGTGAATGTTTTGAATCCTACCTGCCGGCGAGCGTGGCATGGCGTCAGAAAGAGCAGTTCTCGGATGGCGTTGGCTACAGCTGGATCGACACCCTGAAAGAGGTGGCGGCGAAACAGGTTTCAGACCAACAACTGGAAACAGCAAGCTTCCGCTTCCCGTACAACACGCCAGGCTCTAAAGAAGCGTATCTGTACCGTGAGATCTTCGAAGAGCTGTTCCCGGTACCGAGTGCTGCTGAGTGTGTGCCAGGCGGTCCTTCAGTGGCCTGCTCTTCAGCGAAAGCCATTGAATGGGATGAATCTTTCAAAGCGATGAACGATCCATCAGGACGTGCGGTAGGCGTTCACCAGTCTGCCTATAAATAAACACGTATTTGAACATCAGGCCCTGCGGGGCCTGTTTTTATTTGCCTTACATTTCACCGTCTAAAATCGATTAATAACCAATAATTGCCGAATATTCGGTCACGCTGTTCGCAACCTAACCAAACAGTCACATTCCGGCCATTTTCGTTGAAAAAGGTGTTGACGCTGCAAGGGTCTATACGCATAATGCGCCCCGCAACGCCGATAAGGTAACGCGAAAAAAAGATGGCTACGTAGCTCAGTTGGTTAGAGCACATCACTCATAATGATGGGGTCACAGGTTCGAATCCCGTCGTAGCCACCATCTTTTTTTGCGGGAGTGGCGAAATTGGTAGACGCACCAGATTTAGGTTCTGGCGCCGCAAGGTGTGCGAGTTCAAGTCTCGCCTCCCGCACCATTCCCAGGTAAGCGTTGCACGGATGGGGTATCAGATCGGAAGAGCGTCGTGTAGGGAAAGAGTGTAGATCTCGGTGGTCGCCGT
>NZ_JALW01000037.1:0-40377 GCF_000710795.1 Enterobacter sp. T1-1
GGGGGGGACCCCTCCGCCCTGTGGGAGAGGGTAACAGACCGCACTATTTATCCGACGACGCCTGCCACAGATTCAACTCTCCATCCGCAACATGCTTATCAATGCGTATCAGCTCCTCTTCGCTAAAGCGCAGGTTTTTCAGCGCCTGAACGTTCTCTTCCAGCTGTTCCGGGCGGCTCGCGCCAATCAGCACGGACGTTACGCGCTCATCTTTCAGCAGCCAGCTTAGCGCCATCTGCGCCATTGTCTGACCACGTGCCTGTGCCATCTCATTGAGCAAGCGCAGACTGTTCAGATTGGCTTCGGTCAGCATCTTCTGCGTCAGCCCGCGCACTTTATTCCCCTCGCGCTGCATCCGCGAACCTTCAGGAATACCGTTGAGGTATTTTCCGGTCAGCAACCCCTGCGCCAGCGGGGTAAACGCAATACAGCCGGTACCGTTTTGCTTTAGCGTCTCCAGCAGGCCGGTTTTATCCACCCAGCGGTTAAGCAGGTTGTACGACGGCTGATGGATGAGCAGTGGGATTTTCCATTCGCGAAGCAGGTCAGCCATTTTCTGCGTGCGCGCCGTTGAATAGGACGAAATTCCGACATACAGCGCTTTACCGCTCTGCACCGCATGGGCCAGCGCGGCAGCGGTCTCTTCCATCGGCGTGTTCTCATCCACGCGATGGGAATAGAAAATATCCACATATTCCAGACCCATACGCTTCAGGCTCTGGTCGAGGCTGGCGAGCAGATATTTGCGCGAGCCGCCCGAGCCATACGGTCCCGGCCACATGTCGTAACCCGCTTTGGTGGAGATAATCAGCTCGTCGCGACAGGCGGCAAAATCCTCCCGCAGCAGGCGACCAAAGTTCTCTTCCGCGCTCCCCGCAGGCGGGCCGTAGTTATTGGCAAGATCGAAATGGGTGATACCGAGGTCGAAGGCTTTACGCAGTAGCGCACGCTGGGTGTCGAGCGGCTGAACATGGCCGAAGCTATGCCACAGGCCGAGCGACAGCGCAGGCAGGCGCAGCCCGCTTTTGCCACAGTAGCGGTACTGCATATTTTCATAACGGCCGGGGTTAGGGTGCCAGGACATGATGTCTCCTTTCTTATCGATGAATTTTTGAAACAGCGTTTTCATTCTGTCCTTATCAAAACACAAATCCTGGGAAGAAGCGATGCCAGACCTCACTGACAGCACTTTCCCCAGGACCTGTTTGATGGCGTGCACCGTACTGCCCGGTAAACGCAGCGTACCGGGCATCAGACGACACTCAGAAGCTGTAGCTCATCCCCGCCTGCACGCTGGCATCGTTATCCACATCGCCCGTGCCGACGTATACACCTGTGTTAAGGGTAAAGTTGTGGGCGACGGTGGCATTAATACCCGCCCCAAACATACCCATGGCGTTGTTATGACCTGAGGTGTTGTGGTAATCCGCTACCTGAATGTCAGTATCATCGCTGAACTCTTTCTGGAAGCGCGCGTCAATCCACGGCATCACCTGCAAGTTCTTATTCAGATCCCGAAGCGTGGTCGTTAGCCGAACCCCGACACCCCCGTTCCATGACGAGACCTGGCTGTCGGCAAAGGCCACTTCACTGTCAGAGAAGCCGTTTGCTTTGGTCTGATCCCAGCCTAAGGTGGCGTAAGGTTGCAGCAGCGTTTCGCCAGGCAGCAGTACGTTCACCCCCGTGCGGGCCTGTGCAAGATACAGGCTACCATCGGTGGAGCCGTGCAGCGCTTCCGTCATACCGCTGGTGTTGCCCGTAACGTTATTGGCAGACAGGGAGTAACGCATATCGCCATAGCTGAAGCTGCCATCAGCGAACAGTCCCCAGTTTCTGCTGTCTAGCGCCTGCTGCCAGCCGCCGTAAATGCTGTAGTAATTGCCGTAAACGCTGTCTTTAAAGCCGTCGACACTGTCGCTGGTGTCCTGCGCGCGGCTGCGCGTCCACGCCAGTGCGATACCGCCGGTTACGCTATCGCCGTTGTTCAGATGAGCGGTCCAGTCCACGCCGCCCTGTGCCCCCTGGGTAATGCTCTTATAGTCGACGTCGTTGCTGAAATTGCCGTTCTGATAGAGAAAATCCCCCCAGACCTGTGCGCCATCCTGCTGTTCTCCCAACATATTTGCGAGATGCACCTGGTTCATATGGTTGCTGATGTCATCAGCAACCTGATGTCCGGCCTGTTCGGCGGCATCCAGTCCGGCGATCAGCCCCTGAACGTCGCTCGCGAGGTTTCCCTTCTGGCTGTTAAATTCAATATTCCAGCTCTGGCTATTATCTGCGGTAAGCTGAGTCTGAGGTGAGCCGTCGGCGGCAACAATATTCAGGCTATTGTTGTAGTTATACGCGCCGCTACGGTTCTCAACATTCTGCTGGCCGTTGGTAAAACTTGCGGCGGCATAATTTTCTGGTGCGCTGCTGCCTGAAGTGGTGAACGTACCAAGAATAACGTTATGTTGATTCAGTGCTGATGGGGTGATGCTATTCACAATCACTGCGTTATTGGCGCCGGTGATATTACCGAAATTAACATAGCTGTCGGTGCTCATGGTAACCAGTGCATTGCTGCCGGTGGTGGTGGCTATCAGGGTTGAACCATTTTGCAAACTCCAGCTGGTTGCATCGTTAATTTTATCAATGGCAATACTGTTATCGCTGGTGGTATTCACCGTTTCAAACTGGCTTATTTGTCCGGATATGGAACTGCCCGCATCCATTGAAAGAGTATCGCTACCGTCACCGCCGTTAACATTGCCATTTACATGTGAATCATTGGTCAGCACGATCGTATCATCACCCGCACCCGTTGTAATATCACCGTTGACGGTTGCATTATTCTGCAGCGTGATGGTGCTGCTGCCCTTATTCTGGCTGGTATTTATCCCGCCATTCACGGTGCTGTTATCCACCAGAACGGAATTTGCGGAATTACCATCGACGGTTACATTGCCATTTACAACGCTGTTATTTGTCAGTGAGATATGGGTGGTGCCGTTTTCGTTAATGGCTCCAATGTCTCCGGTGATCGTGCTGTTATTCAGCGCCAGCGAATCAGCCTTCGTTCCGTACATTGCAATGGCGACATCGCCAAAGGCATCCAGGTTGATGTCGCTGAAGGGCTTGTATTCGCTCAGTTTTACCGCCAGCGTGTCGATGTTCTGCGCGATTTCGCTCTGCGAGGCATCCACGGAAGCGTTAGTCAGCGTAATATTGGTATCAGATTTATCGCTACCCGCGTAGATACCGCCTCTATCCATCGTACTGTCGCTGATGGCAATATTTTGCGCACCGGCTCCCGCGCTGAGAATACTGCCGTGCAGTAAGCTGCCGTTCTCAACGATCACGTTGTGGTAGCCTTTATCCATCGGGTCGAGGTAAATGGCTGAACCCATCATATAGGCTTTCTTTCCCTCATAGCTTCCGGCGTCATTTTCGCCATTCAGCGTAGCGGCATCGATGGTAACCGTCGTATTGGTGGTTGCGCCAGTATTGCCCACTTCGATCATATCGACGGTGGCGCCGTTATTCAGCGTAATATTAGCCGTCCCCCCGTTGCTGCCCTGAATATAATGGCCGGACATGTCGGTGCCGGAAACGGTCAATGACTGGGTATCTCCTGATTCACGGCTTCCATCCATAAATATATTATTTGCGGTGGTGTCGGCCATAATGGCATTAGTCACGCCGGGATCCTGATAGAAACTATTATCTTTGTACTTCGATAAGCCGCAGGTCTGCGATGTCACGCCGGGCTGGCAGGGCGTGGCGGGCGTTACGGCAGCCTGGGCGCCAAATGACGTTAAAGCCACTAAAACACATTGCGAAAGCAACGTACGATTCATTAAGTTGCGCATTTTAAGTTCTCTGGATGAGTCGATAATTGTCCGGCTCTTTTTAAATGAATTTATTTAAAATAAGAACTTTCTTACGGGGTGGGGATGTAATGAAATCTAAAAATATATCCCGCGAAATAATTAACAGTTAAATAATTAAACCTGATTGATAAAATTTAATTAATTCATGTGGTAAATATTTTGGAATGATTTGCATACAAATTAAGGGGTTTCTTGACTGGATGTGCGGTACTTTGATCGCCCCATATCACCAGAATATTAACCCTTTCGGGTTATGAGGTTAATTAACTGTTTGTCTGTTTTACATATCGACAGCTGCTGAAATATTAAAACACGTATTGTGCAGGGAGATTTTCCCCGCAGCGATTATCGCTTTTCCAGCGCTCGGTAAGGCAGTAAATAATTTTATAAAATTATTCGCGAAAAAGTATAACTTCCCCGGTTCCTGCCGATAACGAGAGTAGTACTCGCCTCTGGGCGAACTCACCCTCACGGCAAGGAACACTTATGAACATGCTCCGTAATTTCACGATCCGTTTCGTCATGCTGACGATCCTGGGGATCTTTTGTTTAATGTGGGCAGGCGTTGGACTCTACAGCACCTGGTCCCTCTCTCGCGTTTCGGATGGCAATGAAGTCGATCGCCAGCTGGTGAAACAGATGACCATACTCAGCCAGGGCAACGATCAGTATTTCCGCTTCGTTACCCGACTGAGCCGCGCGATGGAAGTCAAAGCCGCCGGCGGTACGCCGGATCTGGCCTCCGCCCAGCAGGCGCTGGATAACATGGGCAAAAAACTGGCCGAGATGAAAGCGATCTCTCCGGGTCCGATGGATGAACAGGTCTCCTCCCGGGTGATCGGCACCTGGCAGGCGCTGCTCGAGCAGGGCGTTACGCCACAAATGCAGCAGGCGAAGCTGGGCGCGCTGGATGGTTATCGCCAGCAGGCTAATAACGTCACGCCACAGCTGAGCCGTGCGTTTGGTGCGGCCGCTGAGGAGTTCAATAACGCCGCTGCGAAGACCCTCGACAGTACCCGCGTAGTGGTGGATGGCCTGACCAGCATGACCCGCACGGTGATTATTGCCGCCACCGTGATTGGTCTGCTGATCCTGCTCTTTAGCGACCGTTACCTGGTGGCGATGCTGGTGAAACCGCTGGACCGAATTCGTCAGCAGTTCCGCCAGATTGCGCAGGGCGATCTCAGCCAGCCCATTGAACCGTTTGGTCGTAACTGTGTGGGACAGCTGGTGCCGTTGCTGAGTGCCATGCAGGACAGCCTGCGCGAGGCGGTCAGCACGATCCGTGCGGGCAGTGAAAATATCTGGCGCGGGGCGACCGAGATCTCCAGCGGTAACAACGATCTCTCCTCCCGTACCGAAGAGCAGGCTGCCGCGCTGGAAGAGACAGCAGCCAGCATGGAGCAACTCACTGCCACCGTGAAGCTGAACGCCGAAAGCGCACGTCAGGCAAGCCAGCTGGCGGATGTGGCATCGACCACGGCCAGCCGCGGTGGCTCGCTGGTGGAGGAGGTGGTGACCACCATGAGCGGTATTTCCGACAGCTCGAAGAAAATTGCTGAAATCACCACCGTGATTAACAGTATCGCCTTCCAGACCAATATCCTGGCGCTCAACGCAGCAGTGGAAGCGGCGCGAGCGGGTGAGCAAGGCCGTGGCTTTGCCGTGGTGGCAGGTGAGGTGCGTAATCTGGCCAGCCGCAGCGCCAACGCGGCGAAAGAGATTGAAGGGCTGATTGCCGATTCCGTCGCTCGCGTCGAGCAGGGGGCTCAACTGGTGAACGACACGGGGACCACCATGGAAGCGATTCTGCGCGATGTAACGGAAGTGACCACCATCATGAAGCAGATTGCGTCAGCCTCTGAGGAGCAAAGCAAAGGCATTTCCCAGGTCGGGGTTGCCATTACGCAGATGGACGGTGTAACCCAGCAAAATGCCTCGCTGGTGGAGCAGGTCTCCGCCGCGGCAGCGGCACTTGAGCGGCAGACCGAAGAGCTTCAGCGTTCGGTGCAGAAGTTCCGTCTCACGGCATAATGTTGCGGTTGGTTGCCTGACCAGAGAAAACAAGAAACCCAGCGTAAGCGCTGGGTTGAGGCTGCTGATATCGTGCGAGATGTGCCCCTCGCCCGGCGGCGCTACGCTTGCACGGGCCTACAACGAACAGTGCCAATTTATTGATATTGTTGTCGATTGTAGGCCGGGTCAGCGTAGCGCCACCCGGCAAAACAGGCGGTTCATTTTTTGATAGCGGGGTTTGTCATTAAACTCAACCTACCGGTTCGAAAGTCAGAACCACGGCGTTTATCAGTGCGTCGCTTCACCAATCAGCGCGCCTGAACCCGCACCGACAGCTGCACCTTTCAGCACGCTGTTGCCCGTCACGGCAGCGGCACCTGCACCAACAACAGCGCCTACGGCACCGCCTTTACGCGCGGCTTTACCTTTGTCACCGTTTTTGAACATCGCACCCGTGCCTGCACCCACGACCGCGCCGCCTACGGTGGATTTCAGATCTTTACCTGTGGCCGCCCCAATCGCCGCGCCTGCTACCGCACCGGCGGCGGTTTTATCCATCGCCATACCAGAGGTAGAAAAAAGAAGGATGCTGATCACCAGCGCTGTATTGATTGATTTCATAACAAATCCTTTGTGACTGCTGTCGGTTGAAACGTCGCTTCTCGCCGTCTGGCTGGAGAAAAACGTCCGCATAGTGCCAGTAATACCGGCCCAACCCTTAAGCTAATCATGCCCTGGGCAAGGATTTGCCTGGCCGGGCGGTTACCCGCCCGGCAGTGCATCACGCCTGACGCTTATCTTCGGTTTTGGTCTCGAAGTCGCTCGCCGCGTGGCGTTCGTGGAGTTGCTCGTTAAGCTCACCGTTGGTGCGGTTCACAATCCGTCCGCGCTTCACGGCAGGGCGGTTCGCTACGTCTTTTGCCCAGCGCTGGACGTTGGTGTACTTCTCTGCGTCCAGGAACTCGGCGGCGTTGTAGACGCTGCCCAGCGCCACGCAGCCAAACCACGGCCAGACCGCCATATCGGCGATGGTGTATTCTTCACCCGCCACGTAACGGCCGCGGGCGAGCTGTTTATCCAGCACGTCGAACAGGCGCTTGGCTTCCATCGTGAAGCGGTCAATCGCGTACTCGATCTTCACCGGCGCATAGTTGTAGAAATGGCCGAAACCGCCACCGAGGAACGGGGCCGCGCCCTGCAGCCAGAACAGCCAGTTCAGGGTTTCCGTGCGGCCAGCCGGATCTTTTGGCAGGAAATGCCCGAACTTCTCTGCCAGATAGAGCAGGATGTTTCCGGATTCAAATACGCGCGTTGGCGGGGTGGTGGAGTGGTCACGAAGCGCCGGTATTTTCGAGTTCGGGTTCACCTCAACAAAGCCACTGGAGAACTGATCGCCTTCACCGATGCGGATCAGCCACGCGTCGTACTCCGCGCCCGTTACGCCCAGCGCCAGCAGCTCTTCGAGCATGATCGTCACTTTCTGGCCGTTCGGCGTGCCCAGGGAGTAAAGCTGCAGCGGGTGCGAACCGACGGGCAGATCTTTCTCATGTGTGGCACCAGAAACAGGACGGTTGATGTTGGCGAACGCCCCGCCGCCGTTCTTTTTCCATTCCCACACTTTGGGTGGCTGATAGGTATTTTCGTCTGACATGTTGGCCTGCCTTTTTTGTGATGTGTTGAGGCAGTGTAGCAGGAGATGAATAGACCGTTTAACGAACTGAGCGCAAAGGTCAGGGGAGGTGTATGATAACCCCACCTCTGTCAGGTTAATTACAACGTGCAGACGACGACAACCCTTCCAAAAATTGCCGCCTGCCTGTTTTAGGTTGGATACATGCGTAAAGGAAAGTTAAGCAGTGATGCGCCATTCGGGACGTTGTTAGGCTATGCGCCCGGTGGCGTGGCGATTTACTCTTCAAATTACGGCAGTCTGGACCCGCGTAAGTACCCGCAAGACGCGGATTTCCGCAGCTATATTGGCAACGAATACATGGGCCACAAGTGGCAGTGTGTGGAGTTCGCCCGCCGTTTTCTGTTCCTCAACTATGGCTTTGTGTTTACCGATGTCGGGATGGCGTGGGAGATCTTCTCCCTGCGTTTTTTGCGCCAGGTGGTGAACGATAATATTCTGCCGTTACAGGCTTTTGCCAACGGCTCGAAACGCGCGCCGCAGGCCGGGGCGCTGCTCATCTGGCAAAAGGGCGGCGAGTTCCATGAAACCGGCCATGTCGCGGTAATCACCCAGCTTTTGGATGGCAAGGTCCGCATTGCCGAGCAGAATGTTATTCACTCCCCGCTTCCGCTCGGACAGCAGTGGACCCGCGAACTGCGCATGACCGTTGAGAACGGCTGTTACACGCTTCATGACACCTTCAGCGATACCGAAATCCTTGGCTGGATGATCCAGACGGACGACACGGAGCACAGCATTCCCCAGCCCGAACCTGACGGCGAACTGCTGAAAATCAGCGGTGCGCGGTTGAAGAATAAACGTCAATACGACGGAAAATGGCTCAACGAAAATGACGCCCTGCAGCAGGCCTACATCCGCGCCAACGGCCACGTTATTAATAACGATCCCTGCCACTATTTCACGATTACCGAAAGCGCCGAGCAGGAGCTGATTAAAGCGACCAATGAACTGCATCTGATGTATCTGCACGCCACCGACAAAGTGCTGAAAGATGACAACTTACTGGCGCTTTTCGACATCCCCAAAATCCTCTGGCCGCGCCTGCGTCTCTCCTGGCAGTGGCGTCGCCACCATATGATCACCGGTCGTATGGATTTCTGTATGGATGAGCGCGGCATTAAGGTTTACGAGTACAACGCTGATTCCGCCTCTTGCCACACCGAGGGCGGGTTAATTCTGGAAGAGTGGGTCAAAAACGGCTATCGCGGCAATGGGCACAACCCGGCAGAAGGTCTGCTGGAGGAGCTGACCGGCGCGTGGAAACACAGCCATGCGCGTCCGTTCGTGCACATCATGCAGGACAACGATGTCGAAGAAGACTACCACGCGCTCTTTATTCAGCGCTCGCTGCTGCAGGCCGGGTTTGACACCAAAATTCTGCACGGTCTGGGCGCGCTGAGCTGGGATGCTGCCGGGCAGTTAATCGACGACGAAGGTCGCCACGTCAACTGCGTGTGGAAAACCTGGGCGTGGGAGACGGCAATCGAGCAGATTCGGGAGGTCAGCGAAACCGAATACGCTGCCGTGCCGATCCGCACCGGCCACCCGGCAGGCGAGGTGCGGCTGATTGACGTCCTGCTGCGCCCGGAAGTGCTGGTGTTTGAACCGCTGTGGACGGTGATCCCTGGCAATAAGGCGATCCTGCCGGTGCTGTGGCAGCTGTTCCCTAACCACCGCTACCTGCTCGATACCGATTTTGAGGTTAACGCGCTGCTGAAGCAGACCGGTTATGCCGTCAAACCCATTGCCGGCCGTTGCGGCAGCAATATCGATCTGATCAGCGCCCAGGATGAACTGCTGGATAAATCCAGCGGCAAGTTTGTCGATCGCAAGAATATCTACCAACAGCTGTGGTGTTTGCCGAAGGTGGACGGCAAATATATTCAGGTCTGTACCTTTACCGTGGGCGGGAATTACGGCGGAACCTGTCTGCGTGGGGATGAAACGCTGGTGGTGAAAAAAGAGAGCGATATTGAACCGCTGATTGTGGTGAAGGATAAGTAACCGTGCAGAATCAGCATCCGCAGGGATAACCTGCGGATGCCTGAGGTTTATTCCTCGTCCTGCTGACTGATTTTCAAATCAATGATGCGACCGATCTGGTCATGATAGACCGTCAGTAAATTGTACTGGCTCATCTCAGAGATGATTTGCGGCGTCACGTTAAAGCTGCGGGCCAGCTCGTCGTGCTTAAGCGTTGCAGGGCGGCGATGTCGTCTTGCATGCGCGCGGCGGCGATTATATTGATACCACAGGATCAGCAGCCAGCCGTTTAGCGCGGCGATCAGTAAATAGATCAGCACCGTCTTAAAGGAGGCAATAATCACGCCCCAGCGGTAGTCGCTCTCGTTGGTTATCTGCATCCACAGGTTGGCATAGAGGAAAAAGAGAAATCCTCCCCAGGCCAGCAGGGTTAACGCTGCATCAAACAGCCGTGGCACCAGCCGATGTTCAGTCAGGATTAACGTGTTTTCGTTCATTGAATACTCCCTTTTCCTCTGTCCGGACTGATCCAGCGCGCGCGTGAGCGCTGGCGTTTAAGCATGACCTTTGGGAAGGCGACGAGGGTGGTGAACAGGCCGATCATCCAGTACACCATCGGAAACCAGATGATCCAGAAAAGCGAACTCGCCACGTTACGTTCATAGCGTCGCTCGATATACAAACTGACGAGGAACTGCAGCAGGCACATCACCCCCAGCAGGAGCCCGGTGAATTCCGGCGGGAACAGGCTCGTGACGGTCAGGTTTGCCGGGAGCGGCGTGAGGGAGCTGATGATAAATAACAGCACCGTCACCGCATACGCAAACGCCCACAGCGTTGACAGGGCGTACTCTAAAAACAGCGGCCACATGCGATGATGCTCCCAGCGCACGATCTTGCGAAGATTGACCAGAAACACCTCCGCGCCGCCCTGAGCCCATCGCAGGCGCTGTTTCCACAGCCCTTTTAGCGTCTCCGGCATCAGGATCCAGCACAGCGCGCGCGGCTCGAAAAAAATATCCCAGTGGCGAAGCTGAAGCTTCCAGCTGATGTCGATATCTTCGGTGATCATATCCGGGCTCCAGTATCCTACGTCCGCCAGCGCCTGACGGCGAAAGGCCGCGATGACGCCAGAGACGGTAAAGACCCGGCCATAGATCCGCTGCGTGCGTTTGATGAGCCCTATGATGGAGGAGAATTCGCCCACCTGAATGCGGCCAATTAACGTGGAGCGCGTGCGAATACGCGGGTTCCCGGTCACGGCGCCCACGTGGGGGTAGTGGATCAGCGGGGCAACCAGATAAGCGGCGGTATCGCGATCGAGCAGGGCATCGCCATCAATACAGACCAGAAGGTCTCCCCGGGCCGCCGCTGCGCCCGCTTTCAGCGCCACGGCTTTCCCCTGATTCTCCGCCAGATGAATGACGCGCAGTCGCGGCTGCTCCTGCGCCAGCTGTTGCAGCACCTGCGCGGTGTTATCGGAAGAACCATCGTTGATGGCGATGACCTCGATATTCGGGTAACGCTGGGCCAGCGCGGCACCGATCGTCTCCCGGGCGTTGCGTTCCTCATTGAAACAGGGAATGAGGATCGAAATTAACGGATCGCCCTCTAACGTCGGGGCGGGCGTTTTTCTGTTCCATGACCAGTGTCGTTCCAGCTGAAACCAGAAATAGAGCCCCCCGGTGATCCAGAATACGGACATGAACAGGGGCCAGAAGAAGACAAAATCCAGAATCAGTTCGCCGGTAAAGAGGGCGGCCACGCCTAATGGCAACCCAAATACCAGGCATAAAATTGAGAAGGCGATAAGGCGATCAGTCATTGTCAGGATACCAGTACGAAGAGAATTCAGGCCTGATACGGGAAAGATCAGGTTGGTTATGGATGAAATCGTCGGGGTAGTAACCGTAATGTTTGCTGCCGTTAAGCTGGAGCACGCGCATCCACTCCGCCAGGCGACTATCGGGTACGGCGCGTTGCGGTGTCTGCGCCCAGTCACGGGCCTGCAGCTCAAAAATGGTTTTATTCAGCGCGCCGGGGCGAGTGGCAACGGTCTTAACCAGGCGCGTTAGCCAGGCGTTGCTCTCGTCTGCCGGGACGGACTCCATCAGCGGCATGGCCATCGGCACCGTCCAGTCATACTCCGCCAGGAAGTCATCAAGATTCTGCGCAAACCACGCCTCGCTCGCCGGGTCGAGGATCGGCAGGGCGAACATATTGCGCGCGGTTTTTATCTGCGGACCGCGGATATGCTTCACCGCCAGGCTCAGGGCGTGGGTAAACCCGATTAGCGTCTGGCTTTTCTGGCGCGTTGTCTGCTGCCCGGCATCATCCTGATCCGTCAGCACCGCATCGTCATGGAACAAGATCCCATTGAAGCTGGCATAGCGGGCCAGATCTTCATAGATTTCGGTCACCTGCTGTCGAACCTGCGGATCCCACGGCGAAAGCCGGGTATAAGGCTCGGTGGCGGCGCGTACCTGGCCCGTTTGCCGATCCCGACGCTGCACGCGCGGCAGTGCAGGGGAGAGATCGAACGAGAGAACCGGCATCCACGCGTAGACTTTTACGCCCGCGCGGGTTTGCAGTTGCCAGGCGACAAAGTTAAAGAGATCGGCACGCACGGGCAGCCGACGGTTGGGGAAGTAGAGCGCGTTAATCGTGCCGTTGCCGAGGGGATCGGAAAATGCCTGCAGGAAAACATGGCTGATTTTCATGTCGTAGACCCGCTGGATCAGCGTATTGATGTTTTTGGTCTGCTGAGCCGGATCGGGGTCATAAACGTAATCCAGATCGACATGCATCACGCGCACAGGGTCGGTCTCCTGAATCTGCGCGATGCTGCTGGCAAAGGCTTTAAGCGAGGGATTCCCGGAGATTAACAGGCGCGGGATGTTGTCCAGGTGACGCACATCTGCCAGCCCGTCCTCAAGGGTAAAGGCCAGCTGATAACCCTGCTGTCTGGCAATGGCGAGCGACGTGCCGTTGGCAGCACCGTAGGGCCACACCCAGGCACGCGGCGCTTTGCCCGTCACCTGGGCGATTTTTTCGGTGACTTTCCGCACGTCATCGCCGATGCGCTGGCTGAACTGCTGGTCAGTTTCGTAACGCCCTGTCGCGTTATCGTAAAAGCGGCTGGCAATAGCCGGTTCGCGGCTTCCCTGTGGATTGGCCGGTATACCGTAATGCGAAGCCCAGGTATGCGAGCCGATCTCAATCAGCGGGGACTGGCTTAACTCGCGCACCATGTCCCACGTCGCGAAACGGTCCCGGGGTGTCATCAAACCGCCAAAATTCACGTTTTGATGTGCTGGCGTATCCACCCAACTGCCTACCGGGGCCCACAGCGCCGGCACATTCCAGGCCTGGATCAACGGCCAGACGCGGGTATAAAAACTGCTGTAGCCGTCATCAAAACTGAGCAGAAAGGCCTTTGGCGGCAGCGTTTTTTTACCGTCGTGGGCATCCAGAATATCCTGCACGCTGATGGCGTTATACCCGTTATGCACAAGCCAGCTTATCTGCTCGTTTAAGGCGCTGGTCCGCACGGAGAGATAGCGCTGATCGGCGGCGTCATCTTCCACATCGTGATAGGCCAGCACGAGAAAGTGATTCTTCGGCCAGGGTTTACTGGCTTCCGGCTGAGGTCTCTCGTTGGGCGAAATAAACGAAATGGCCTGGGCGCAGACGCTTGCGCTGAGGCATAACCAGCCGATGATGAGCAGGCCCACAGGAAAACGAATGGTCAACATATTCATCCTTAAAACCGTAAAGTCGCATCGAAAGTGACGGTGAGATTGCTTTCTCGTTTGCCGTCGTAAGGGCGCTTATCCCAGTTCAACATCACGCCGGTATCCACGACGTTGTTCCATTGAACGCGTTGCCCGTAGCCGAGCAGGGTGATGGCGCCAGCAGACTGATTTTTCTGCCAGTATCCTCCGGCTCCGGCGACCAGTTGCTGGCTCCAGAGGGTGTCGTAATAGCGGTACAGCTGATGATCGACGGACAACGCAGCCGTCGCGGACAGATCCCGCTCGGGGTTGTAATAGAGCGTATCCCGCTGGCTATTCGCGCTGGCGGAGATGCCTGGTTCAAGATCCAGCGTCAGGGTCGGCGTTTGCCAGAGCTGCTCCTTGCCGGTGAGGGTGTACTCCTGTCGGCGGTTATGGTCGGAAAAATGGCTGATGGCGGCGCTGAGCTGGTACTCACGACGTTCGTTCTGATACCAGCGCACCCAGCCTTCTGCGCGGTCTGCACTGATCCCATTGCGTAACGCCCGCAACGGCGTGGTGCGTGACAGCCGTTCAAGGCTGCCGCCAGATTGCCAGCGATCGTTCAGGCTGTACTGACCGGAGAGGCGAGCGCCAGGCGTGTGGGTGCCGTGATAACGGTTGCCGGAGAGCTCCGCTTCAAGCCAGATATCCCGTGACCGCCATTCGACGCCGCCGACCAGATGGCGGCTGGTGCCTTTGCCTTCGTCAAAATTGCCTTCGGTAAAGCGGGTGCCGCCAAACAGTCGCCAGTTATCAGCGACTGGTGGGCCATAGAGCGTGGCGTCCCAGTTCAGATCGTGTGTCCCGCTGACCGGGTTGTCGGAGTGCAATCCCTTGCCTGCGTTCAGACGCAGTTCAGACATATGATGCACATTTCTGAGCCTGTCCAGGCGCTGGACGCTGCGGTCACGTGGCGCACGGGCGAGCACGTCGTCGGTCAGAAGTTCCATTTGTCGCCACTCCTGCAGATCCATCGCGACGTAAGCCTGCTGCTGCTCCAGCTCTGTATTTGACGGCTCCAGTACCTCCGCCATTTTGAGCTTTTGCTCTGCGGCCCGTGGCAGGCCGCGGGCCTGAAGCAGGGCGGCATAATCAATCTGTAGCCCCTGGTTGCCGGGTGCCGTGGCAGCCAGACGGTGCGCCACGGCTTCTGCTTGCGGCAGGGCATGGGTTGCCAGCAAATACTGAAACGTGAGCGACTGGCCGATAAGCCATTGATCGTTGGGCTGGGCGGTTGGCGAGCCGTAATCGTAGCGAGCCCAGGGAACGTTGCGGGTCATCTGCGCAAGATAGTGACGGGCGGCCTGATACTGTCCGGTGTCCAGATATGCATAGAAAAGCTGATGTTCTTCATCCTGTGGGTTACGCGCATAGTCAGGATACTTTTGCAGGAGTGCCAGGGCTGCATCGGCGTTTTGCTCCTGCAGATACGCAGAGATCACCCAGCCGATTGCCCAGCCCGGCACCGGATGGTGAGCTGACGTCAGCGCGCGATATTCAGCGATCGCCTGCGGGTAATCACCATGCGCATACAGCGCACCAAGGCGGTCGACGCGGGCGCGAATGATATCTTCTGCCGCCTGCGGTTCGTGTTGCCAGCGGGCAAGCAGGGCGTCATAGCGATTCAGTGCGGCTTGCGCGAGACGCAGGCGCTCTTTTTCCGTCCGGCCAGGCGCATCGGCAAGGCGTACCTGTTCGGCGGCGGCGTTAAGTTCAAGCTGGCGCCGTTGTGCGGGCGGCAGAGAAATCCCCTGTGACAGCCGCAGGGCAGGCGTACTGACCCGGTTATCGTTCAGGGCGTCGACGAGCGCGCTGAGCAGTACGTGATTCTCGGGGGCGCTCTTCAGGGCGCGGGTGTCCGCTAATAGACGATCCCAGCTTTTTCCCTGGCGTAAGTACACATAGGCGAGCGTCTCAAGGTTTATCTGGCTGGGGTGCGCTGTTACCCGTTTTTGCGCTTCCTGCAGGGCCAGCCGATCCATGCGGGCATCGGCAAGGGTTTTGATATACCCGATACGGTAGTCGTCGTTCTCCGGTGCAAGGCTACAGGCCTGCTTCCAGAGCGCGAGCGCAGGTTGCCACTGCTTTTGATTTCTCCTGGATTGCGCGGCTGCGGCCACTCCCCGGGCGGGCAGTGGCATATAAACGTGATAACGCAACCACACCTCAATAACCTCATCATCGCGTCCCGCCCAGGAGGCAACCTGCAGCCAGTCTGCCACTTGTTCTGGCGTCAGGGCATGCTGTTGTTGATAACGCTGCAGGTAATGGAGAAACGAAGTGTAATTACCATTGCGCGCCTGCTGAATCTGTTGTTCATATACGGATTCGGCAGCCTGAACCAGAATGGGAAACAGTAATAGCAGACACAATAATTTTGGAACGCGGTAAAAGAATAAAGTATTGAAGCGAAGTGATCTTTCCATATCTATTTGCCATTTGTTTATCATAAATCCATTGCGCAACACGGCCGCCTTTATACGTAGCGTTAAAGGCCATAAATGAGAGCGTAAAATGTGAATGCAGTTACGTTATGAGGTACTTACTTAAAGGTAATTATGGATCCTTATCGTTATGGACCGGTGAAAGGTAATGTACACCTGATATGTTGACGGATAAATATGTTGAAAAGCCGGGTTGTTGTTTTGAGATAATTCTGTATCCGGGTGATTTTTATGATTATTTTTAACGGAGTCTATATTTGTAATGCGTTGATATATAATGTATTTATTTTTATTGTGACGTTTTTGTTTATATTTTTAATGCGGCTTTGGTGCATAAATTAAAGTACTTTCTGGTGCATGTTTGGGAAGTTTCGTGACAAAAATTCTTAATATCTTGAGAGGTGACTTTTCTGCGATTGTTTTTTACTTATAATTAATAGCAGACATTGAGTGATAGTCTATGGGAAGTCTTACAAATCAATGTGCGTGTCGAGGGATGATCAAAGCCAGAATACATTTATCGTTCATGTAAAAGCGCTATAAAACGAAGGCGTCTTCTTTCTGAAGGGTCGTTCTTGCTTTAATCTAAAAGGGATGGTTAGTGGCAACTTCAATAGTGTTAGTGACACAGGATCGCTACCTCGTCAGAGGAATGAGGATATTTTTTCCGGATATTATCCTGCTGGACTCGATTGACAGAAAGATATTTGATAACAGTGCAGATGAATATTCTGTGCTGATTGACAGCCGTTCACCGCTCCGTCTGTATGATTATCTGATACGCCATCCGGCCAGAACGAGAAAAACAATCGGCTGCGTCATGCTCGATATGCGGCACCGGGAGGAGAATCAGCTCAGCATGAGGATGTTTATGAATACTGCGCTTCCGGTGGCTGACATGGCGT
The DNA here is from genome assembly GCF_000710795.1 of Enterobacter sp. T1-1. Taxonomy (NCBI): domain Bacteria; kingdom Pseudomonadati; phylum Pseudomonadota; class Gammaproteobacteria; order Enterobacterales; family Enterobacteriaceae; genus Enterobacter; species Enterobacter sp. T1-1. The sequence goes on from NZ_JALW01000037.1 coordinate 16,693, forward strand.
CGTTGTTTAATCTGGTGCTGAATATGAAAGGCAGGCGCCTGACGACCAAATGGCTGCTTAACTTACGGTTGAGTACCCATGAAGCGATTATGCTGCGGTTGCTCAGGGCGGGCATGTCGATGGAAGAGGTGGCGGAGGAACTGGACACCTCGATTAAAAGCCTCTACCGGACGCGAACGGCGCTCTCTGAACGACTGGGGGCGGAGAATTTTAACGAGGCGTGTTTGTTTATCTTTAAAAACAAACTGCTGGATGGAGATGGGAACGATCCCTGATTGGGTCATAAACCAAAAGAAAAAACCGCCACGAAGGCCGGGTCGACGTAGCGCAACCCGGCACTTCAGCGTTGATATCAATCAGAACGACCAGCGCAGATTAGCGTTAACCGAGTTGACGCGGGTATCGGCACCATATTGCCCCTGATAGCCCACATCCAGCGTCGCTGCACGCGACAGTTGTACGCTCACGCCGATATCACCCACCATCACGTCCTCATCCACGGCCTGACCCTGGGTAATGAACGCGTCGCTGCCCGCAAATGCCATACGCGAAGAGGTATTCTTATCGCCATAGGCGTGCTGCCAGCCCAACGAACCGTAGAGGTTAACGTTCTTCGGCAATCCGGTCACACCACGCACCCCGAGGGTGGAATAGAAGGTGTTCATCGTTTCGTTACGTACGCTCAGCGCGGCGGCACCGCCGTCCTCCCTGAAACTGTCGGTATGCAGTCGAATCCAGGAGAGGTTAACAAAGGGCTCGACATTCATCTCTGGCTGGCCGAAACGGTAGCCCGCTTCGGTGAACGCCAGCAGCGAGTTGGCGTCGTAATCAGACTTCAGCCGATCCGAGAAGCCGCTGAAATCAACATTGCGCTCGCCTTCGATCTTGTGCCAGGTGTAACCCAGTGCGCCGCGAAGGGAGAACGCATCCCCTTGACCCGCTGCATACAGGCCGAGGTGATAGTTGTCGGTATCTGTTGAGGAACGACGGCTGTCGACGTCGTAATCACCGCGGCTGTAGCCGAAGTAACCACCGACACGTACGTTATGATCCGCCAGCTTACGATCTGCCCCCAGCAGGAAACCGGTGGTGTTGCCGTCCAGCTTGCCCACGTTACCGTCGCCGCTGCTTCGGCTCCAGGAGCTGAAGGTCTGGCCCCAGACGCCATTGTTTTGCGGCTCCGGCTGCTGCACCAGCGACATCGCTAACGGTGGTATCGGCAGGCTGTCGTTATCAAACGCGCGCTGCATACGCTGGTTTAACACATTAAACACCTGCGTGCTGCCGGCTATCAGGTTGGATTGCATTGACGGATAAACTTCTCCGGACAGCTGGTTAAACGCCTCGCGCGCTTCCGGTGCGCTCAGCACCAGTAGCGAGTTATACAGCGCCAGCGACGGGCCGCTTTGCGTGAGCGTGGAGAGCGCGCCGGCGGTATTCCACTGGTTGCTGCTCTTTGCCACGGTCTGGAAAATCCCTGGCTTGCCGCTGCCGGGGTTTTCACCGCCCGGGTTCTCACCACCCGGGTTTTCACCGCCGGGGTTTTCTCCTCCTGGATTCTCACCCCCCGGGTTTTCACCGCCCGGGTTTTCACCTCCAGGATTCTCGCCGCCGGTCTCTTTCTGCGCGATGGTCAGATCGACGGCGTCGGTGCTCTGCTTAAGCGCCACGTCCAGGAAGGCGGATTTGGAAATCGCTCCGGCGAACTGGCCGTCAATACCCCCGTTCGAGGTTAAAATGCGATAGCTTTGTCCCGTTTTATAGCTGGTTTGCGGATCCAGCGCGGTGACCTGTACCTTAGCCTGATTGCTGATGGTGGTTTTGCCCGATACCAGCAGTTGGTCGCTGCGGCCATCTCCCGCGATATCAACGTCATAGAAGGATTCGCCGATAAAATTCAGATAACGTTTCAGCGTCAGCGTGCCGATATCGCCATCCCCTGGTGAGATATGCCCGCCGGACAGGATCTCAGTCTGGCCCAACGTGCCGTTCCCCCCCAGCGTGCCACCGGCCTTGATTGACGCGGCGCTACTGTAACCTTGTCCGTTGTTAACGTCGGATCCCGCCGTCGCGTTGAGGATCAGCGTACCGCCGTTCTCGGCGCTAAGGGTCTGAATCTCAAAAATATCGTCTTCTGGCTGGGTGTTGATGTTGCTGGCAATAATGACTTTGCCACCGCGCGCGGTCACGTTCGCCTGAAGCGCCGAAAGATCGCCGTTCAGCGTTGTCTGCCCGGAGGTATTTATCACCTCACCTTCGCCACTCATCTTGTTGCTGAAGACGTAATTTTCGTCGGTATGGTTGAAATAGACATAACTGCCGAATAGCCCGCCACGCAGGCTGATTGCCGTCTTCGCATCGAGGGTACCCGCGCCGCCTGCCGTACCAAGCGTTGGCTCAGTTATACCCGTGCCGGTGTCCATGTTGCCGCGGCTGCCGATGATGAGCGCCCCCCGGTTCGAACCGGAGCCCGATGTCCCTACAATCAGCGCATTGCTGCCTGCGGAAAATGAACCGCCGTCAATAACCGACAGCACGCCATTGCCATAATCGCCCACGCTAACGCTGCTGTCGCTGGTAAAGCGCGAGTCTTTGCCCGCAATAACCAGCTCGGCGGTTTTTCCGGCCCCGGAAACGCCCGCCACCTGCACGCCGCCAACGTTAACCGCTCCGCCGTTCAGCACGTCCAGGTCGCCATTAAGCGTCAGCGTACGGCCAACATTCCACTGTGAGCCGCTCCCCATGACGGTGGCTTTCGGGCTCAGTGTGTCAGTTTCATCTGGCCCGGTACCATTGCCGATGCGCGCATCGTAGGTGGTATTGAGCGCGGCGCCGTCCTCAATCGCCAGCGTGGAGCGTGCGCCCAGATCGGTACCTACGCTAAGGAAATTACTGGTTACGCGAGATCCGGCGCCCGTGGCGATAAGGTGGCTGTCGTAGCCGCGGGTGGTGCCGACAACGATCTCTTTTGCGCTCGCCAGCGCGCCCTGTTCGACTCGCAGGGTGCCGAGGCCAAGATTCAGGTCGCCGCGCAGGACGTACTGATCGTTCACCGCGTTAAGCTCAGCGTTTGGCCCACGGACTGTGACCACGCTTTCATAAATTTGGCCGTCGAACAGCCGACCGATATTGATGTTATAGGCGGTGATTTTGCCATTATCGATCAGCAGGTTTCCGCGTTGATTGCGTCCAACGTAAACGTCTCCGGTGTAACCCAGCGTTTCGGTAATACGCGAGTCGCCATCAAAAATGGCATCGGCTGCACGCGCGAAATCGGCAGGTGAAAGCAGTAACAGCGGCGCGGAAAATAGAGCGAGGTAAAGCCTGGAAAGCGGCGTCTTTACCGCTAAAGAATGCGATGTAGAGTTATTCACAGGGTATCTCCGTACTCATTAGCGTGATGTCTGGAAAATCGGTTTTATATGAAAAATGCGATACGACAGAAAAAGTAAAAGGCGTAATATGTGTACGCCTTTTGATGTGAAGTTAATTATTTATGGGTGACCACAGGTGTACAGGTTGGCGCGCTCAGCGTCGGGGCGGATCCTAAAATCCCTGGCATCATCATCGATGAGCAATCGAAAATACGCCCTTTTTCCGTCGTAGCGCGATAAGACAGCTTTTGCCCTCCCAGTGCATCCGGTTGGGCGCCATTAACATTGGTTACGGTTATTTCATCCGATGAGCCCAGCCCCAGCATTTTAGCGGTTTCCGCCTGCAGAAGTGGAATGGCCTGATCGGTTTTTAGCGTGGAACAACCGGCTAGCATCAACGTAACGGTTAAAAAGAGTAGTGGTTTTTTCATAAATTATCCTTTATATCCAATCAGTTAATTTCGCTGATTGTATTTATGTTTTCTATTACTCAAATCTGCGAATAATATATTTCCCTTTCCTAATCGAAAAAACCCTCCTAAAGTAGGGTGGGTAGATAATAATTCATCCGTACTCTCTAATATGCGAAGGTAAAAGGAGGATCCTTTGGGGCAGAATTATGCGTTGGTCGTTGATGACCATCCATTGGTAGCAAGCGGTATCGCCAATTTTCTGATTACACATTGCCGATTTAAGCAGGCGAGTGTGGTGACGAATGAGGATGATTGCTACCGTCAAATTAGGGATAATGGCCCGCCACGTTTGCTGGTAATCGATTTTTGGCTCTCGTCCGGTACCGCGTTGAAATTACTCAAAGAAGTAAAACAACTTTACCCACAGGTAAGGCTCCTGGTGGTTAGTGGGGATGATAATAACGATATCTGGCAGAAAGTTCACGCCGCCGGGGGGCACGGTTTCGTATTGAAAAGCGAGCCACCTGAAATGTTTTCACGGGCCGTTTTTGCCCTCACTGATAATCTCACCTGGTTTCCTGAGGGAAACGAATTTTCCGTTGAGTCGAATAATGAGAAGTTAAGTAAATTTAACTTAACGCCGCGACAAATAGACGTGTTAAATATGATTATGCGTGGCCTGCCAAATAAAAGAATTGCCGCGCAACTTTCTATTTCTGAGCCTACAGTCAAAGAGCACATCAGCAATATATTGAAAAAGATAGGCGTTAACAGTCGGGTCGAAGCCATCACGCTTCTGCATGGCAAACGGGAACCGTCGGAATGAGATTTTTACAGAGCTTACAGAACGCTGGCATCTCTCCTCCCGCGCAGATCCGTTTGCTAAATAATACCTTTTTGCGGCTGGTGTTCAGTTTCAGCGCTGTCCCTTTCGTCGGTATTCCTTTCGCCATCTGGATTAATTTGCTGGGCGATGAACTCGGCCCAACCATTACCTGGATAATTATTTACCTGCTATGTGCCGTGGCGATCCGAATATTGCACCGACGCTACCAGCGCGAAGCGAAAGAGCATGATGAAGCGGACGTCCTGCGCCGCTGGCTGCCGCGTATAAATAAGATCGCTTTTATTCACGGGCTGGGGATTTCATCTCTCTATTTAATTACGCCGCAGACGCAGAACTTTGACTTTTTCCTGCTCCTCAATATCAGTATTGCCGCCATCGTTGCCGCCAATGCGACGCATCTGACGCCGGTCATCAGCACCTTTACATGCTTTTTCTTCGCCTCCTGGGGTGTACTGAATCTTGGCATTATCTGGCGGCTGGACGATCTGATGTTCATTGTGCTGATGTTGAACCTGCTGTACGGCTTCGCCATTTACCGCCATGCATTAACATCGCACGCGTTCTTTATTCAGCAGGCGCTGCTTGAGGAAAAAAGCTCACGCCTGGCAGAACAGTTTCGCCAGGCCAAAGAGGAAGCTGAGCAGGCGCTGCTGGATAAAAATCAGTTCCTGACGACCGCCAGCCACGACCTGCGCCAACCGGTACACGCCATGGGGTTTCTGATCGAAGCGATTATCCACCGAAACCAGGACGACAGCCTCACGCCCCAGCTGCTTGATCTGCAGCAGAGCGTCCGTTCGGTGCATTTGATGTTCAATTCCCTCCTTGACCTCAGCAAGATTGAATCCGGGAATGTGCTTACTGCCCCTGCCAGAGTGGACATCGGCGCGCTGCTCGACTCGGTGATCACGCTGTTTCGCGAAGAGGCAAACAGCCGTGCACTCAGGCTGCGCACCTGGCGGCCTAAACGCCGCATCTACGTGATGGGCGATCCGCTGCTGGTGCGACAATCGCTCATTAACCTTATTCAAAATGCCCTCCGCTACACGCTACAGGGCGGCGTGCTGGTCGCCATCCGACCACGTGGTGACAGGTGTATGGTGGAGGTGTGGGACACAGGTGTCGGTATTGCCGATGACGAGAAAGGTAAAATCTTCTCACCTTACTATCGCCCCGAACTGGCCTGGAAGATCGACAGTGCAGGACACGGGCTGGGTCTGGCCGTCGTTGCCCGCTGTGCCAAGCTGATGAAGGTGAAGTACGGGATGCAATCCATTGAAGGTAAAGGTTCACGCTTCTGGATGTGCTTTACCCAATATGCTGGCGAAGAGATCGCGCCGGAGATGCCACCCGCCTATGACAACATCGCCACGCCGGTACGCTATGCGCCGCTGCACGGTTCCTGTCTGGTGGTTGATGACGACCCGCTGGTGACGTCTGCCTGGGAGAGCCTGATGAGCATCTGGGGAATCAACGTGCGCTGTGCGGCCTCCGCTGAAGAAGCGTTCGCTATCATCGACGATGGCTTCACGCCGTTCGCCGTGCTGTGCGACCAGCGTCTGCGATCCGGCGAAAGCGGCTTCGACATCCTGAAAGCGCTATTTGAACGTCTGCCGGACATGAGTGGCGCGATGGTCAGCGGCGAATTTAATTCGCCGGTTCTGCTGGAGGCGGAGCAGGAAGGGTACATGGTGCTACGTAAGCCTCTGGAGCCGGCTAAACTGCATGCGTTGCTGACACAGTGGTCGGGGAGTCGTGGATAGAAGGGCGTGTAGAAGTATTGATTTTTTGCGGGTTCCAAATTACTTACCGATTTGATTTCTTTCGAAAATTCTTTTGTTATTTATTGTGAAGTCCCAGAGAGTGGGTCTTATTTCATTTTATAAAACATAAAGGTGAATATTAATAAGTAGAAATCCTTTCGATTCGATTCCTTTAGAATCGTTGTAATGACATCTGCGTTACGCGTGTTGTATACTTAATACCCAATGAAACACAGGAGGACAACACCATGCCAGCTGCAAACACTATGGCGATGAAACGCGAAACCCTGAACCTGCGTATCAGGCCTGCCGAGCGAGATCTTATCGATCGGGCGGCGAAAGCGAGAGGGAAAAACCGCACTGACTTTGTGCTGGAAGCAGCCCGCGCTGCTGCGGAAGAGGCACTGATCGAACAACGCATCATAATGGCCGATCCAGAGGCTTATCAGGAATTTCTGGCTCGTCTGGATCAGGCTCCAGCACCTAATGCCACACTGCGTAAAACTATGCAGACCCCTGCGCCGTGGGAGCGGGAAAAATGATCTCTGCCCCAGAGCCCCTTCACGCCGGTCATATTCTTACTCCATTTTGCTGTGGTGTGGATTCGATGGATAACTGGCTGAAGCAGCGGGCGATGAAAAATCAGGTCAGTGGTGCATCCCGTACCTTTGTCTGTTGTGGCAACGATTCTAACGTTCTGGCTTATTACTCGCTGGCATCCAGTGCGGTCATGACGAATACCGCACCCGGTCGCTTTCGTCGCAATATGCCCGATCCCATCCCGGTTGTTGTGCTGGGACGCCTGGCGGTAGATCAGTCTCTGCATGGGCAGGGCGTTGGTCGGGCATTGGTACGCGATGCTGGGCTGCGGGTGATCCAGGTGGCGGAGACCATCGGCATTCGCGGAATGCTGGTTCATGCGCTGTCGGATGAAGCGCGGGAATTTTATCTGCGGGTGGGGTTTGAGCCATCGCCAATGGATCCGATGATATTGATGGTGACGTTGGGGGATTTGATGGCGAGTATTTAGCAGATATACAGAACTCTTTAGTATTGAATAAAGAGCTCTATGGCTACTATCCCAACCTCGATTCGCCCTTTATTTACCGTTCCCTTCAATCACAAAACCGACTTCACGGAACTCGCGGATAACTGCGAGCGTTTTAGGGAAGCGCCATGATCCTGTGCCGAAACGTTAAAAGCACCGCGTTGGCTAAGAACATAAAGTAGGAAGCATTGAGCTGTTAGACTGGCTCAAAAGCAAAAACCCGCCTTTTGGGCGGGTTCTTTAAATAGTGGTGCCCGGACTCGGAATCGAACCAAGGACACGGGGATTTTCAATCCCCTGCTCTACCGACTGAGCTATCCGGGCAACGGGGCGCATTAAACCCGATTCACTCTCCGCCGTCAACGAAAAATGTTGTTTTCGTTACAGGATGCACAATCTCTCACCAGTTCGTCGCAATCTTAAGCGAAAAAGTGGGTCCACAGCGCGGAAAGCGGCATGGCGAGCAGCAGGGCGGGCAGCATATTCACCACCGCGAACATCTTGATCCCGCAGATGCGCAGCCCTGTTGCCAGCAGGAGCAGACCGCCAACGGCGGTAAAATCTGCCATCATTGCGGGCGTGGTCAGCGGAAGGATCAGGGTGGCGCAGGTGGCGAGAGCCAGCTGAATCAGCAGCATTGGCACACAAATCGCGGCCACCGCGATACCGAGCGTGGTGGCAAAAATCGTAGCGGTGAAGAAATCGAGAAACGCCTTCGCGATTAAAATGCTGGGGTCACCGGTCATCCCTTCCTGCATCGAACCGAAAATCCCGGTGCCGCTGGCGCAAAAGAGAATAATGATGGCAACGTAGTTTTGAATAAACGTCTCATGGGTGCCGTGTTTGGCTTTGCCCGGACGGGCTATCAGGTTTTTCGCTTTGCTGACCGCGTTGTTAATCCCCTTTTCCAGATAACAAAACTCGCCAATCAGCGCCCCGAGCAGGGTGGCCAGCACCATCACCGGCAGGTTGGCGCATTTGATCACCAGCAGAATGCCAATCCCGAGGGAGGCCAGTCCAAAAATGGAGGGCATAGAGACGCGAATACGCTCCGGTAATCGCTGACTTAACACTGCTCCGAGTACGCCGCCCAACAATACGGCACTCGCGTTGATAAATGGCCCGATAACCACGGAAAACTCCTGTTACTTAATCATAGGTATTGCATGATTATGACACGCCAGCGCTTTTTTACGCTTAGCTTTGGGTGGTGAAGTGCATACTGATTCCTTCTTGCACCTCAAAATAAAAGGTGACATTATTGCGCGAATTTTCTCCTCCCTGTCTCACCGTTCGGTGAGGGTATATAGCGCCTATGAAAACCATGAAAATCGCCGTCAGCCGTGAGCTGGTTTCCACTGTGTCCACGCATCGCGAAAAGGTGACGCTGGATAACACTGATTTTACCGATGTGGCGGCAGTCGTCATTACGCTCGCGGAGAGTCGCAGTGGCATTCTTGCGTTGCTGAAACGCACGGGCTTTCATTTACCGGTCTATTTATTCTCGCAAGAGCCGACGGACGTGCCCGATGGCGCCACGGCTGTCATCTCGGGTAAAGCGCAGGAGTTCCTGGAACTGGAGTCTGCCGCCAGCCGTTACGAAGAGAACCTGTTACCGCCGTTTTTCGACACCCTGAGCCAGTATGTTGCAATGGGCAACAGCACCTTTGCCTGTCCGGGTCACCAGCACGGGGCGTTTTTCAAAAAACACCCGGCGGGACGACAGTTCTATGACTTCTTTGGCGAGAACGTTTTTCGCGCCGATATGTGCAATGCCGACGTGAAGCTCGGCGATCTGCTGATCCACGAAGGTTCCGCCAAGCATGCGCAAAAGTTCGCCGCGAAAGTGTTCAACGCGGATAAAACCTACTTCGTGCTGAACGGTACGTCGGCGGCCAACAAGGTGGTGACCAACGCGCTGCTGACCCGTGGCGATCTGGTGCTGTTTGATCGCAATAACCACAAATCCAACCATCACGGGGCGCTGATTCAGGCGGGCGCGACGCCGGTGTATCTGGAAGCGGCGCGTAACCCGTTTGGCTTTATCGGTGGGATTGACGAACACTGCTTTGACGACGCGTACCTGCGCAATCTGATCCGCGATGTTGCGCCGGAGAAAGCAGACGAGCCCCGCCCGTTCCGCCTGGCAGTGATCCAGCTTGGCACTTACGATGGCACGATCTACAACGCCCGTCAGGTGATCGACAAGATCGGCCATCTGTGCGATTACATCCTCTTTGACTCTGCGTGGGTGGGCTACGAGCAATTTATTCCGATGATGGCGGAAACCTCCCCGCTGTTACTGGAGCTGAACGAGAACGATCCGGGCATTTTCGTGACCCAGTCGGTGCATAAACAGCAGGCCGGGTTCTCGCAAACCTCGCAGATCCATAAAAAGGATAACCACATCCGGGGTCAGGCGCGTTTCTGTCCGCACAAGCGCCTGAACAACGCATTTATGCTGCACGCCTCCACCAGCCCGTTTTATCCCCTGTTTGCAGCGCTGGATGTGAACGCAAAAATTCACGAAGGGGAGAGCGGACGCAGGCTGTGGGCGGAGTGCGTCGAGCTGGGGATTGAAGCGCGTAAGGCGATCATTGCAAATTGCCATATGATCAAACCGTTTATTCCGCCAGTGGTGGCAGGCCGTCCGTGGCAGGATCATCCAACTCAGGCCATCGCCAGCGAACGTCGCTTCTTCAGCTTTGAGCCGGGGGCCAAATGGCACGGATTTGAGGGCTATGCCCGCGATCAGTACTTTGTCGATCCGTGCAAGCTACTGCTGACCACGCCGGGCATCGATGCTGAAACCGGGGAATATACTGATTTTGGTATTCCGGCGACCATCCTTGCGCACTATCTGCGGGAAAATGGCATCGTGCCGGAGAAGTGCGATCTGAACTCGATCCTCTTCCTGCTGACGCCTGCCGAAAGCAGCGAGAAGCTGGCGCAGCTGGTGGCGATGCTTGGCCAGTTTGAACAGCATATTGAAGACGATACGCCGCTGGCGGACGTGTTGCCGACCATCTATCAGAAATACCCGGTACGCTACCGGGATTACACACTCCGCCAGCTGTGTCAGGAGATGCACGATCTCTACGTCAGTTTTGATGTGAAAGATCTGCAGAAAGCGATGTTCCGCAAGGAGAGCCTGCCCGCGGTAGTGATGAATCCGCAGGATGCCAATCAGGCGTACATTCGCGGGAACGTGGAGCTGGTGCGCATCCGTGATGCGCAAGGGCGCATTGCCGCCGAAGGCGCGCTGCCGTATCCGCCTGGCGTTCTGTGCGTGGTGCCGGGAGAAGTCTGGGGCGGGGCGGTGCAGCGCTACTTCCTTGCGCTGGAAGAGGGGATTAACCTGCTGCCGGGCTTCTCGCCGGAGCTGCAGGGCGTTTACAGCGAAAAGGATGCCGACGGGATTAAGCGGCTTTATGGGTATGTATTAAAGTAGCCCCCTCACCCTAACCCTCTCCCCAAAGGGGAGAGGGGATTGCACGGAGCCGTCTTTTCACCCTCGCCCCTTTGGGGTGAGGGGTGTTAAGCCGCACTACGCTTGTACATCCTCCGCGGATGCCCAATCTTGCCGTACAGCATCTCCACCGTCAGAAAACCTGCCTCCACGCAGTGCTCCAGATAGCGCCGGGTGGTGGTTTTACTCAGCCCCGTTTCACTCACCACCTCATCCACCGTAAAACAGTGCGTCGCCTTGTCGTTAAACAGCGCCTGCACCCGCGCCAGTGTATTTTCCTCAATGCCTTTGCTGCCGTTGTCCTGGCGGTAGTTTTTCGCCTGTAGCTGGTATAAAGAATCGACGTTCTGCTGGTCAACAATCTTCCAGACCCGCTGTTGCTCAGCAAACTGCACAAAACGCTCCAGCGACTGGCTGAGCCGCTTCCAGGAAACCGGCTTCAGGATGTAATCAAACGCCCCGTTACGAATGGCCTGGCTGCAGGTGTCCATATCGCTGGCGGCGGTGATGAAAATCACCGAACAGTTGGCGCGGGCGAGCATCGGGTTACTGATAAGGGTGATGCCTTTCCCGTCCGGCAGGTAGTTATCCAGCAACATCAGCTGCGGCTGTTTACTTTCAAGCTCAACCTGCGCTTGCGCCAGCGACGAGGCAATCCCCACCAGTCTAAGACGCGGATGTTTGCCGATCAGCTCTGCGTGCAGTTGCGCCAGTTCGTTCTCGTCTTCAACTATCAGTACGTCGATAAGTTCATGTTGCATAATCGGTATCTTCCTGTTCCTGTGCGGGATGCCGGGCGGTTCCCGTGGCGGGGATAAACAGTGAGAAAATCGCCCCCCGCGGCGTATTATCGGCAACCTCAATTGCACCGCCAGCCTGTGTGACATAGCTTTCGATCAGATACAAACCAATGCCGTGATCGCCGCGCGTTTTGGTGGTGATGCCGCGCTCAAATATCCTGTCACGGATCTCCGGTTTAATGCCAACGCCCTGATCGGCCACTTCGATGATGAGTTCTTGTTCGCTCAGTTTTATCAGCACTTCCACAGGAGCATGCGGAAGCGGCGAGCGCTGGGTCGCTTCAATGGCGTTATCCAGCAGGTTGCCAATGATAGAAATCAGCGCCTCTTCAGGCAGCGCCAGGAACGGTCTGTCCAGACGACAGGTCGGGTCGAAGTTCAGCTCGACGCCTTTCTCCCGCGCCCGCGCGGCTTTCCCCAGCAGCAGGCCGCACAGGGTCGGGGAGCTGAAGCGCGAAGAGATAAAGTCCAGCAGCTCCTGAGCGTGTTCCGACTGCGCCTGAATGTAGCCAATCGCCTCCTCGTAGCGGCCCATATGCAGCAGGCCGGAGAGGGTAGTCATCCGGTTTAGCTGCTCGTGACGCATAATGCGCAGGTTATCAACATAGCGTTTGACCTGGCTGAGCTGGGCGCTGAGCGAGTCGATCTCGTTGCGATCGCGGAAGGTGATCACCCAGCCCTGCAGAGAGTTCTCAAGCATGATGCGCACCCGGCTGGCGATCACCGTGAGATCGTTAAAGCGGCAAATCTCGTCATGGGTATCTTTGGCGAGCATCGTTTGTGTTTCGAAGAACGGAACAGGATCGATTACCTCGCTTATCAGCTGTCCGCGCAGTTCCCGGGCCGGCTGGCTCAGGCCCAGCAGTTTGCGTGCCGCCTGGTTAATCACTTCTATTCGCCGTTCATCGTCAATGGCGATCACCCCTTCATAAATGGACTCCATCATCGCCTTCTGCTGGCGCACCAGCAGACCAATCTCTCGCGGCTCCAGGGAGAAAATCTGCTTCTTGATACTGCGGGTAAAGAACCAGGAGAAGATAAAGAGGGCAAGCAGTAACAGTACGGCGGCGATCAGGATGTTAACCACTTTACTGACGGTGATGGTTTCAAGATAGCTGGTGAGATAGCCTACCGAGACAATTCCCACTACCTGACCGGCATCGTTAAAAATGGGCGCTTTGCTGCGCAGCGAAATGCCTAATCCTCCCTTGCGGATGGTGGTGGTGCTTTTACCGCGCAGGACCTCTTCGTTGTCTCCGCCGACCAGCGTATGGCCCACTCTGTCGGCAAAAACGGAATGAAACAGATGCAGCCCTTTGTTATCGCCAATCACAATAAAACTGGCATCACTGTGGGTGGCTATTTTCTGCATAAAATCGTGAATGGCGTTGATATCTTTTTGTTCGACCTCTTTTCGTAATGACGGAATAAGGGCGATCTCTTCCGCTTGTATTTTTGCGCGTGCGCTCATTTCCTGATAAAGCTGTCGGCTAACGTCGACATAATAATATCCGCCCAGCAAAGCAAAAAGCACTGAGAAAAAGACAACCAGCGAAACAAACAGCTTAATCTGAAACGATACTTTCATAACAATCACGCGTGGTATCAACGAAGTTTGTCAATATATCATCTTTTTTCGCGTGGATACCCGCTTTGCCGAAAACTTGTGATCCCTTGCACAGCAAGGCCTGCAAAAGAATTATCTGAAAGGGTTTTCCCTTAAACACCACCGTGTAAATGTTATTTGTTTGTTCGGTTTAGAAAAGAAACCATAAAAACCACGGCAATAAATAAGGGGCAAATCACATTAAATAAAAGAAACCATTAAAACCATAGTCGCCATTAAAACTTCGCTTTTAATATGCCATTCCTCACATAAAGTAAGCCTTTGTGACTCTAAGCTGAACGCACAAAATAACTAAGGGGCTTATTATGAGCACAACTGACGATTCTTTCTCTGTTACCCACGACCCGATTGATATTCAGCGGCCATCGCTCAAAGAGCGCTGGTGGCATATTATGGATACCTGGAAAATCGGGATTATTCCTCTGCCGCTGTTTGTCCTGGCGGGCGTGCTGATTGCCATTGATTGTCTGGGCGGAAAACTGCCAAGCGATATCGTGGTGATGGTGGCGACGCTGGCGTTCTTCGGCTTTGCCTGCGGTGAGTTCGGCAAACGCCTGCCGATTGTCGGCAAGCTCGGCGCGGCGGCGATTTGCGCCACCTTTATCCCCTCCGCGCTGGTCTATTACGGCCTGTTGCCGGATGTGGTAGTGGAATCCACCACTAAGTTCTATAAATCCACCAACATTCTTTATCTCTACATCTGCTGCATTATTGTCGGCAGCATCATGAGCATGAACCGCACCGTGCTGATTCAGGGCTTCCTGCGCATCTTCTTCCCGATGCTGTGCGGCGAGATCGTCGGCATGCTGGTGGGGATGGGCGTGGGTCTGGCGCTGGGTCTTGAGCCGTTCCAGATCTTCTTCTTTATCATTCTGCCGATTATGGCAGGCGGCGTGGGCGAAGGGGCTATCCCGCTCTCCATCGGCTACGCCACCCTGCTGCACATGGATCAGGGCGTGGCGCTCGGTCGCGTGCTGCCGATGGTCATGCTCGGCGGACTGACCGCTATCATCATCTCCGGCTGTCTGAACCAACTGGGCAAGCGTTATCCACACCTGACCGGTGAAGGTCAGCTGATGCCGAACCGCGCGAATGCCGATGCCACCGTTTCTCAACCGGCGTTCTCTGGCAAAGCGGACGTCACCACCATCGCCTCCGGTGCGTTGCTGGCGGTGCTGCTCTACATGCTGGGCATGCTCGGCCACAAGCTGATTGGTCTGCCTGCGCCGGTTGGCATGCTGTTTATGGCGGTGCTGGTGAAGCTCTGCAACGGTGCCTCTCCGCGTCTGCTGGAAGGCTCTCAGGTGGTGTACAAATTCTTCCAGACCTCGGTGACCTATCCCATCCTCTTCGCAGTCGGTGTGGCGATCACCCCATGGCATGAACTGGTCGCGGCCTTCACGCTGACTAACCTGCTGGTGATTATCAGTACCGTCTCTTCACTGGTGGCGACCGGCTTCTTCGTCGGCAAAAAGATTGGTATGCACCCGATTGATGTCGCCATCGTCTCCTGCTGCCAGAGTGGCCAGGGCGGTACCGGTGACGTGGCGATCCTGACCGCAGGCAACCGTATGAGCCTGATGCCCTTCGCCCAGATTGCTACCCGTATCGGCGGCGCGATTAACGTCTCTATCTCACTGCTGATTCTGGGCAACTTCCTCGTTTAAGTTTTCAGGAAAGAACAATGAAACTCGCAAGCTTTTTATACCAGGGAAAACGCAGCTACGGCATCGTCCAGGCCGAAGGTGTGATTGATTTAGGTCGCCGTCTCGGCGACCGCTACAGCGACCTCAAAGCGCTGCTGCAGGGCAACGGGCTGGCGCAGGCCACCCGTTACCTGAACGATGCCGTGGACGTGCCGATGAGCGCCATCACCTTCTTACCGGTGATTGAGCAGCCGGAAAAAATCCTCTGCGTGGGCATGAACTACGCCGACAAGCGCAAGGAGTTTGACCAGCACAACCCGGCACCGACGCTGTTCGTGCGCTTCCCGGATTCGCAGACCGGCCACAACGAGCCGGTGCTGAAGCCGCGTCACTCCAGCGAATTCGACTACGAAGGCGAGCTGGCGGTGATCATCGGCAAGGGCGGGGAAAACATCAGCCGTGACGAGGCGCTGCGCCACGTGGCGGGCTACAGCTGCTATATGGACGGCTCCGCCCGCGACTGGCAGCACACCTGGTTTACAGCCGGTAAGAACTGGCGTCAGACCGGCGCGTTTGGCCCGTGGATGGCAACGGCCGATGAGATCCCGGACCCGCACAGGCTGGCGATCCGCACCTGGCTGAATGGCCGCATGGTGCAGGAAGATAACACCAGCAGCATGATCCACAAGGTTGCGGAGCTGATCGAGTACATCAGCACCTTTACCCGCTTAAGTCCGGGCGATGTGATCATCACCGGCTCCCCGGGCGGGGTGGGTAAAAAGCGTAATCCGCCGCTGTTTATGAAAGAGGGGGATCGCATTGAAGTGGAGATCGAGCATATCGGTCATCTGAGCAACGTGATTGTGGAAGCGCCAGCCATCGGGCTTGCGGCGGCACACTGAGAAAGGCGGCATGAACAGTCAACCCATCGATTTTCGCCACACGCTGGTGGCGAAACACCCGGAACGCTTAAGCCAGATCCGTTACCTGCTGGCAGACAGCGGCCTTGGCCTGGACAACGACATCACGCTGTTTGTCGAAGCCTGGTCCGGCGCGCAACTGGTGGGTTGCGCCGGTCTTGCCGCCAACGTCATCAAGTGTGTGGCCGTGAACGAGCAGCTTCGCGGCGAGAACCTCAGCGCGCGCTTGCTGGCGGAGGTGCAGAATGCGGCGCTGGAGCGCGGTCATTTTCACCTCTTCCTCTGCACGCGACCGTGCAATAAGGAGCGCTTTGCGCGTAGCGGCTTCTGGCCGATTGCCCAGAGCGGCAACAACGCCGTGCTGATGGAGAACACTCCGCAGGGGATCGAGCGTTACTGCCGTTCCCTGGGCAGGATGCGCAAGGGCGGGGAGAAGACTGGCGCGATAGTGATGAACGCCAACCCGTTCACCCTCGGCCACCGTCATCTGGTGGAGCAGGCGGCGATGCAGTGTGACGCCCTGCACCTGTTTGTGGTGCGTGAAGATGCCTCGTTCTTTCCGTTCAGCGCGCGCCTCGGAATGGTGCGTGCGGGCGTCGCGCATCTGCCAAATGTGACCGTGCACGAAGGCTCACAGTACATCATCTCCCGCGCCACCTTCCCGGCCTACTTTTTGAAAGAGACCGGCAAAGTGCAGCAGGCGTGGAGCGAAATCGACGTGCTGATCTTCCGCGACTTTATCGCACCGGCGCTGGGCATTACCCATCGTTTTATCGGCTCCGAGCCGTTTTGCGATATCACCCGTCAGTACAACCAGACGCTGCACGCCTTGCTGAGCCCGCAGATTGAGGTGGTGGAAATGCCGCGCATCAAGGCCACCGGCAATGCCATTTCAGCGTCCGAAGTGCGCCGCTTGCTCAAGACTCAGCAGTTTTCCCGGATCCGGGAGATTGTCCCGGACTCCACCTTCGCGCACCTCGAAACACACTACCGTGCGAGTGCCGAAGTCGCTTAACTACCAGGAATTTATCATGAAAATTGTAAGGGAGGCGCTGGCCGGAACGCAGGAGTCCAGCGACCTGATGGTGAAAATTGCTCCCGCTCACGGCGAGCTGGAGATAGTCATCCACAGTGAAGTGATTAAGCAGTTTGGCGAGCAAATTCGCCAGGTGGTCAACGAGACATTGCGCGCCATGAACGTGCACCAGGGACTTATCATTATTGAAGACAAAGGGGCGCTGGACTGTGTGATCCGCGCCCGCCTGCAAAGTGCGCTTCTGCGTGCTGCCGATGAACAGGCCATTAACTGGGGGGCGCTGAAATGAGCAAACTCCGCCGCAGTATGTTGTTCCTGCCGGGCGCCAACGCCGCCATGCTTTCAACCGCGTTTATCTACCGTCCAGACTCCATAATGTTTGACCTTGAAGATGCCGTTGCTCTGCGCGAGAAAGACACCGCGCGAATGCTGGTGTTCCACGCCCTGCAGCACCCGATGTATCAGGACATCGAAACCGTGGTGCGCATAAACCCGCTGAGCACGCCGTTTGGCTTGCTGGATCTGGAAGCCGCCGTGCGCGCCGGCGTGGATGTGATCCGCCTGCCGAAAACCGACACCCCGGACGACATCTACGAGCTGGAAGGCCACCTTGAGCGTATCGAGCAGGAGTGCGGGCGCGAGGTTGGTTCCACCCGCGTGATGGCGGCGATTGAATCGGCCATTGGCGTTATCAACGCCGTGGCGATTGCCCGCAGCTCGCCGCGCCTGATCGGCATTGCGCTGGCGGCTTTTGACTACGTGATGGACATGCAGACCGAGCGCGGCGACGGCACCGAGCTGTTCTACGCCCGCTGCGCCGTGCTGCACGCCGCTCGCGCAGCAGGCATCGACGCCTTCGACGTGGTGTGGTCAGACGTTAACGATGAGGCCGGATTCCTGCGCGAGGTCGATCTGATCCGCAAGATGGGCTTTAACGGCAAATCGCTGATTAACCCGCGCCAGATAGACCTGCTGCATAACGCCTACGCGCCGACCCAGGAAGAGGTGGATCACGCCCTGCGGGTGATTGAAGCGGCAGAAGAGGGCGAACGTAACGGCCTTGGCGTGGTATCCCTCAACGGCAAGATGGTGGATGCACCGATTATTAACCACGCGCAGGTGGTGCTCGAACGCGCGGCGGCCTCCGGCGTGCGTCGGTAAGGATGACACAATGAACCAGACAGAACTTCTCCATGTGAATTTTCCCCATCTGCGGGAGTTAAAACCGTTTGATACCGCCCACAGCGCCACGCCGTGGCTGGCGGACAGCGACGCGAAACACAGCCGTAAACTCTGCGCCTCCATTGAAGAGGCGGTGAGGCGTAGCGGCCTGAAGGACGGAATGACCATCTCCTTCCACCACGCGTTTCGTGAAGGCGACCGGGTGATCAACACCGTCGTGGCGCTGCTGGCGCGGATGGGCTTCAAAAACCTGACCCTCGCCTCCAGCTCGCTGATGACCTGCAACGACGCGCTGATCGAGCATATTGCAAGCGGGGTGATCGCCCGGATCTACACCTCCGGCATGCGTGGCAAGCTGGCGGATGCCATCTCCCACGGGCTGATGGACGAGCCGGTACAAATTCACTCTCACGGCGGGCGCGTAAAGCTGCTGCAGGACGGTGAGCTGAACATTGACGTGGCGTTTCTTGGCGTGCCGTGCAGCGATGAGTTTGGTAACGCCAACGGCACGCACGGGAAATCGTGCTGCGGCTCGTTGGGCTACGCGATGGTGGACGCCCATTTTGCCCGCAAGGTGGTGTTGTTGACGGAAGCGCTGGTGCCGTTCCCCAATATGCCCGCCAGCCTGGTGCAGGATCAGGTGGACTACATCGTGCAGGTGGAGAGCGTGGGCGATCCGGCAAAAATCAGCGTCGGCGCGGCGCGCGTCACCAGTAACCCGCGCGAGCTGATGATTGCCCGCTATGCGGCGGATGTGATTGAGCACTCCGGCTATTTTAAACCGGGCTTCTCGATGCAGACCGGCTCCGGCGCGGCGGCCACCGCCTGTACCCGCTTTATGGAAGAGAAGATGGAGCGCAGCGGCGTGAAGGCACGCTTTGCGCTGGGTGGCATCACCGGCAGCCTGGTGGATCTGCACGAGAAGGGGCTGATTGAAAAGCTGCTCGATACCCAGTGCTTCGACGGCCAGGCGGCGGCCTCGCTGGCGCGCAACCCGAACCACGTGGAGATCTCCACTAACGTCTACGCCAACCCCGGCAGTAAGGCGGCAAGCTGCGACCAACTGGACGTAGTGATCCTCAGCGCGCTGGAGATTGACGTCGATTTCAACGTTAACGTGATTACCGGCTCCGATGGTGTGATGCGCGGCGCGTCCGGCGGGCACTGCGACGTGGCCGCCGCGGCGAACCTGACCATCGTCGTTGCGCCGCTGCTGCGTAGCCGCATTCCGACGGTGGTGAAGCGCGTTACCACACGCCTCACGCCGGGCGAAAGCATCGACGTGCTGGTCACCGATCACGGCATTGCGGTCAACCCGGCGCGCCCGGAGATCCGCGAACGCCTCATGGAAGCAGGGCTGAAGGTTGTGGATATCAACGCCCTCTATGAGCGGGCAATTTCGCTGACAGGCGTACCGAAACCAATTGAATTCACCGACAAAATTGTCGGGGTGATCCGCTACCGCGACGGCAGCGTGATCGACACCGTTCGACAGGTAAAGGAGTGAATATGACCATTGCGACACCCGTGCGGGCGGGTGTCAGCCTGGACGCGCTGCTGGCGGCGAAAGAGCGCCGCGCAGCCCGTCAGGCTGACTGGCTTACGCACTATCAACAACCGGTGATCTCCCTCACGCTGGTAACACCCGGGGAGATCAAAGACAGCCTGCGCTATCGCAACACCATGGGCGTGGCGTTACAAATGTGCGACCAGCTATTGTGGGAAAACCGTTGGCAGGTGCTGGACCGCCAGGTGCTGTGGCTCCCGACCGGGCCCGAAGCGCTGTGGTGCGTGGCCCATCCCGCGGCAGAAATCAAAGCCCACTGTGCGGAGCTGGAGCAGACGCACCCGCTTGGCAGGCTGTGGGATCTGGATGTGATTTGCCCTGAAAACGGCCACGTTGGACGTCAGTCGCTGGGCTCAAATCTCAGACGCTGTCTGATTTGCGATGAACCTGCCCACGCCTGTTCCCGTTCGCGCAAACATCCTGTGGAGCAGGTGGTGGCGCGCGTGGAGAAGATGATCGATGACTGGTTTGCTCGCGACTAAACCGCGCCCGCTTGACGTCCCCGCGCTTGCCGCAGAGGCGCTGTGGCAGGAGCTGGCGCTGACACCGAAACCGGGGCTGGTGGACAGGCTCAATAACGGCTCCCATCGCGATATGGATCACGCGCTGTTTGTCCGCAGCATTATGGCGATTACGCCGTGGTTTTCGCGCTTTGCTGAGCTAGGTAACACGCATGCCGATAAACCCGCAGGCGAACAGTTACGGATCCTCCGCCCGATGGGGATGGCCTGTGAGCAGGCGATGTATGCCGCGACGAACGGGGTGAACACGCACAAAGGGGGCATTTTTGCCCTTGGTTTACTCTGCTTCGCCGCCGGGCGTGTGAAAAATATCTCCGCAGAAAGCCTCTGTTGTGAGGTGAGTAACATTTGCCACGGGCTGGTTTCGCGAGAGCTGGCCGAACGCAGCGGGCAGGCGACGGCGGGGGAGCGGCAGTTCCGGCAGTACGGCTTAACCGGCGCGCGCGGCGAGGCGGAGAGTGGTTTTGCGACGGTGCGTAAAGCGCTGGCGCAGTGGAACGGACATTCACTTCACGGCCTGCTGTTACGCCTGATGGCAATCAATCAGGACAGCAATCTGGTGTCGCGCGGCGGCATTGAGGGGCTGGGCTACGTTCAGGACTATGCGCGGGAACTGCTGGCTGACGGCTGGGATGGTGAAGCGTTGCGTAGAATGGATAACGCATTAATTGAACGCAACCTGAGCCCGGGCGGCAGCGCGGATTTGCTGTCGGTGGGGTGGGTGCTTGCTGCAATAAAATAGCCGGGTGGCGGCTTCGCCTACCCGGCACAATAATCAATGCGCGACTGGCTGTGCGCCGTGCGGTTCGCGTACATGCTTGTACTGGAACAGCACGATAAACGCGAAGAACAGCACCAGCGAGTATGCGGCGAAGATAAGCCACACTGGCTGCCAGTCGGTAATGCCGTTGGTGGTATACATCTCAACCACTTTACCGCTCACCACACCGCCCAGGATACAGCCGAAGCCGTTGGTCATCATCAGGAACATACCCTGTGCGCTGGCGCGGATTTCAGGTTTCACCTCTTTTTCCACAAACACCGAACCGGAGATGTTGAAGAAGTCGAAGGCGCAGCCGTAAACAATCATCGACAGAACCAGCAGCACGGTGCCGAACGGGCTTGGGTCGCCGTAGGCGAACAGACCGAAGCGCAGCATCCACGCGGCAATACTGATCAGCATGACGTTCTTGATGCCGTAGCGGCTCAGGAAGAACGGGATGGTCAGGATGAACAGCGTCTCAGAGATCTGCGAGATGGACATCATTACCGACGCATGCTCAACGATAAAGCTGCCTGAGAACAGCGGGTTATTATCGAAGCTGTGCAGGAAGGTATTGCCGAACATGTTGGTGATTTGCAGTTCCGCGCCCAGCAGCATGGAGAAGATAAAGAAGATCGCCATGCGTTTGTTTTTAAACAGCGCGAAAGCGTCCAGGCCGAGCATGGTGCTCCAGCTCTGGTTTTTCTGCTGGTTAGATACCGGAATATGCGGCAGCGTCAGGGTAAACAGTGCCAGCACCACGGAGAGCGCCGCACCGATGTAGAGCTGCATATGGCTCAGTTCAAAGCCCGCGAAGCTCACGCCCCACATTGCCATAATAAAACCGATGGTGCCCCAGATACGGATAGGCGGGAAGTCGGTCACGATATCCATATCGGCGGATTTCAGGCGGTAGTAGGAGATGGTGTTGATCAGCCCAAGCGTTGGCATGTAGGCCAGCGAGTTAAGCAGGATCACCATAAACATCGCCCCCGGCGTGGTGACCTGGGCTGCCATAAACAGCGTCCCCGCACCCACCAGGTGGCAAAGCATGTACAGCCATTTCGCACTCAACCATTTATCCGCCACGATCCCCAGCAGCGTTGGCATAAAGACCGCCGCGATACCCAGCGAGCTGTAGACGGCACCGATTGACGCACCATCGAACTTGAGCGTCACAAACATATAGGAGCCGAGTGTAGTCAGCCAGCTACCCCACAGGCAGAACTGCAGAAACGACAATATTTTAAGCTGCAGCTTAAGGTTCATGTTACTTTCCTCACAAGTGAGCGGGAGATATGTTGTTATAGGAACATTCAGGGTTGTTATTTGATGCAATTCTATCAGTTGGCAACGATATGTTTTGTTACCTCCCGCAAAAAAATGCAATCCACATTAATTTGCAGTTTGGATTGTGATGCAAATAACATTTTCGTATGGGTGGGGTGAGATGGGGTAGGTGCGGCCTGATGCCCCCTCACCCTAACCCTCTCCCTTTGGGAGAGGGCAGGGTGAGGGGTGTTATTTTCTAGCGGCGACGATAGTTCTTCTGCGCCGTATTCACCTTATACAGATAACGACGGGATTCCGCAGACGGGTGGCGGGTGGTGAGGGTGGCGTACACATCCCCCGGCGCCATGCTGTTGATGATATTTGCGGCCTGCACTTTGTCATTCGAGAAGACACGCAGCACGCTGCCTGCACCGCCGTTGTACGCGGTAATGACCGCATAACGACGTGAGGTTGGGTTATCAATCCCGCCCAGATAGACATTATTCAGCATCGCCAGATAGGCCGTACCGGTATCAATGTTGCTTTGCGGGTCAAACAGATAGCTACGGCTCGGCGTGCCGGATTTCCCCTGTGCGCGGAACACGTCTTTACCGGCGCTGTGCTGGACAACCTGCATCAGCCCCAGCGCGTCGGAACGGCTCACGGCGTACGGGTTAAAGGACGATTCGGTCTGCATGATCGCCAGGATCAGCGACTCATCCACGCCATATTTACGTGACGCCTGACGCACCATGCCCAGATACTTATGCGCACGCTTGTCGAGGTGGTTCGGCACCAGGTTAATTGTGACGCTATAAATCACTTTCAGGCCGTTGGTACGGCTTTTCAGACGCGTTTGCAGCAGATAGTCGGCGAATTTCGTGGCGCGGCCTTCCCAGCGGATAGGCTGACCGGTCTGGTCCACGACCTGACCGTACAGGAACGGCTCTTTAGAAATGGTAATGTCGTCGGCGTCGGAGTAGAGATCGATAGATCCCGGATCGTCGCCCATCAGCAGGGTTTTGATAATGGCCTGCCGTAAATGCGCCGCAGGGTCAGTCCCCGCGATGGTTTCAACCGTGATCGTACCGTCATCGAAGTTGATGTGGCTACGGGTCTGGTAGGCGTCGGTGTACTTAACGTAATCCTTAGGTCCGGCGATAAGAACTTCGTTAAATCCCCATATGTTCTCGATGTTGTGGGCAAACTGCCCCATCAAAATATCAAAACCGTTGGTGTCCTTAACCCAGGCTTCATTGTATTCATCGCCTTTTTTGGATGAACACGAGACAAGCAACGGCGCAACAAGGGCTAGCGCTAAAATTTTTTTCATCATTCCGGGAGTGCGTGTTGTGTTTGCTTGAACGGCGGGGTTTCCCCCGCGCGCTGTTATTTTTTCGGCGGCGGATAACCTTCGATGTGGGCGTCTTTACCCTT